>JAZNYQ010000059.1:0-1518 GCA_045594545.1 Eubacteriales bacterium
CGTCGCCCACCGCCTCTCCACCGTTAAGAACGCCGACACCATCGCCGTCATCGATCAAGGCGAGATCATGGAACAGGGCACCCATGCCCGGTTGCTCGAGCAAAACGGACGCTACGCCAACCTCTATCAGAAACAGTTTCGCCTGCAATAAAACAAACGAGCCATTTTTTTAAAAGAAATGGCTCGTTTCTTTGTTTTCGCCACTCGGCGGCTATGTTACAATTTACACAAAAGGAGTGTGTAATTATGAATCAAATCAAAGAACGTTTCCGCAAAGAACTGCTCGAATCTTGCGTGCCTTTCTGGCTCAACCATGCCGTCGATACCGAGTACGGCGGTCTGCTCAACTGCCTCGATCGCGAGGGCAAGGTCTATTCCAACGATAAGAGCATCTGGATGCAAGGCCGCGCCGCCTGGATGTTTTCCTATCTGTATAATAACATAGAAAAAAACGAGGAGTATTTACAATTGGCCAAATCCTGCCTCGATTTTCTGGAAAAGTACGGCATCGACGAGGATGGGCGTATGTTCTTCACCGTCACCCGTGACGGGTTGCCTCTGCGCAAGCGCCGCTACTTCTACAGCGAAACCTTCTATATCATCGGTTGCGCCGAGTATTATATGGCGACGGGCGAGGAGAAATATTTAAAGATCGCCAAGAAGTATTTCGACTTTGTCTACGGCATCTACCGCGACCCGTCCACCGATCCCTATAAGATCACCCCCAAGTCCTACGCCTCGACCCGCGCCACCAAGGGCAAGGCCGAGCCGATGATCTTACTCAATGTTTCTTCCATTATGCGTCAGGCCGACCCCGATGGTCATTACGATGATATTATCAGCGGTTTGATTCACGACCTGCGCGCCTTCCACAACGAGGAGTATCACGCCATGTTCGAGTGCATCGGCACCGACGGCTCGTTTATTTTAGACAGCGCCCCCTGCCGCGTCATCAATCCCGGTCATGATATTGAATGTTCGTGGTTTATGCTTGAAGAGGGCATCCGCCGTGGTGATGAGGAACTGATCGCCTTTGCTAAGACGGTATTCGACGAGGCCTTTGCCCGCGGCTGGGACAGCGAGTACGGCGGCATCTCCTATTTCAAAGACGTGCTGGGTCTGCCCGTTGAGGCGTATGAACACGATATGAAACTGTGGTGGCCGCACAACGAAACGGTCATCGCCGCCCTCATGCTCTATCAGCATACCGGCGAGGAAAAATATAAGGAGATCTTCGATCGGGTCACCGATTATGCCTTCTCCCATTTCTCCGACCCCGCATACGGCGAATGGTTCGGGTATCTGCGCAGAGATGGCAAGCCCACCGAGCCGCCCTGCAAGGGTCACACCTACAAAGGCCCCTTCCACGTCATGCGCATGCTGGCCAAGTGCTTAACTCTGATGAAATAAAAAGAATCGGGACTCGTAAGAGTCCCGATTTGTTTTTATAGCACCTTCGCCAAAAAGGTTTTGAGCCGTTCCGATTGGGGATTGCCGAAGATCTCTTCGGGGGTGCCC
>JAZNYQ010000060.1:0-21512 GCA_045594545.1 Eubacteriales bacterium
CTTCACCAATAGGCTCAGTACTGCTGACGGTCAACTCTTCCGAGACCTGCATGCGGAAAATTTCAATTGCGGGGGTTTCAAATGCTTTTTTCACAGAGATTCCCTCCTTTATCATCGTTCTTTTACTACATTGTATATGGAGAAAGAAGGTTTGTCAATACCTATTTGAATAAAATTTATAAATTATATGGAGCAGTCGATGTGGGTGCGCGCTTGCGCCAGATCATGCAACTCGCCCATGGCGATCATTTGTGCCATCAGGTTACCGATGGCCGTGCCCTCGGTCGGCCCCGCCGTTACCGGCAGTCCCGTCGCCGCCTCGGTCAAGGCGTTGAGGTATTTGTCCTGCGAGCCGCCGCCCACGATGTTGAGCCCTGTGAATTTGCGCCCTACCAGGGTCTCCAGATCGGCGATCGCCACCCGATAACATTCGGCCAGCGAACGGTAAATGATCCGCGCCCGATCGTTGCGATCTTGGGGAATAGACAAGCCCTTGTCTTTACAATAGGTATCAATGGCCTCGCTCATGCAGGCGGGCGCCATAAAGAGAGGATCGTTGATGTCCACGATCGCATCGATCTCAGACGCCTGCGCCCAGCGTGCGGGTGCGGTAAAGTCCTTCTCGTTCTCGTCTTTACGGAGATTCTGAAGCATCCACATCCCCATGATGTTCTTAAGCAGACGAATGTTGCCGTAGCCGCCCTCATTGGTAAAGCCCGCACGGCGTGCCTCTTCGGTCAGGATGGGCGCGGGGTTTTCCAGCCCCAGCAAACTCCATGTTCCCGACGAGAGATAGACGCTGCTGTCGTCCTTGGCGGGTACCGCCATGTAGGCACTGCCCGTATCGTGGGTGGCGGGGAGAATGACCGTGCAGTCAAACCCGATCGCCTGCTTCGCCGCCTCGGTAAAGCGGCCCAGTATACTGCCGGGCGCCAGCGGCTTTTGCTTAAATAAATGCGTGGGAAGGGAAAGGCGCTCCATAAGATCCCGATCCCAGTCGCCCGTTTTGGCATCAAGTAACCCCGAAGTCGAGGCAATGGTGTATTCATGCGCCGCCACACCGCACAGGAGATAACTTAAGTAGCAGGGCATAAAGAGCAGGGTATCGGCCTCGCCGATCTCCTCGGCCATCAACTGATATATGGTGTTAAAGGGCTGATACTGGATGCCGGTGCGGGCGTATAACGCCGCCTCACCCACGATCGCACAGGCCTTCTCGTGCATCCCCTCGGTGCGGCCGTCCCGATAATGGTAGCCGCCGCCGCAACGTCTGCCGTCTTGGAGGAGAACGTAGTCCACCCCCCACGTGTCAATGCCGACAGCGGTCGGGATCTTGCCCGCCGCCTTGCAGGCGCGAAGCCCCTCGAAGACATGGAAGGCCAACTGCTCCAAGTCCCATTTCATGTGTCCGTCCACCGTCACCGCCCCGTTGGGGAAGCGGTAGACTTCCTCGGTCACGATCCGCCCGTTTTCGATATGCCCCAATATGTGGCGGCCGGACGACGCGCCGATATCGATCGCACAATAATATGTCATACGCGTATCCTTAAAATTCACAGTTGTTCGGGGTTCTGGGATAGGGGATGACGTCGCGGATATTGTCCACGCCCGTCAAATAAATGAGCAACCGCTCAAAGCCCATGCCAAAGCCCGAATGTTTGCACCCGCCGAACTTGCGCAGATTGAGGTACCAATCCATCTCGTCGGTCGAAATGCCCATATCGGCGGTGCGCTTGACCAGCAAGTCCAAGCGCTCCTCACGCTGAGAACCGCCCATCAACTCGCCCGCACCCGGCACCAGCAGGTCAACCGCCGCCACCGTCTTGCCGTCGTCATTTTGCCGCATATAAAAGGCCTTGATGTCCTTGGGCCAATCGTAAACAAAGACGGGAGACTTGCAGTAAACCTCGGTCAGATACTTCTCATGCTCCTTGGCCAAGTCCTCGCCGTGCTTGGGTTGGAACTCGAACTTCACGCCCGAAGCCAGCAGCGCATCGATGGCTTCCTCGTGGGTCATGCGCGCCGCGGTCGAGGAGAGGAAAGCGGTCAGTTTCTCGATCAAGCCGCCGCCGCTGTACTTATCTAAGAAGGCCAGCTCAGCCTTGCAGGAATCCATGACGTAGCCAATGACAAACTTCAGGAAATCCTCCTCCAGGTCCATCAAACCGTCCAACTCCATAAAGGCGATCTCCGGCTCGATCATCCAGAACTCGGAGGCGTGGGTCTTGGTGTTGGAATTCTCGGCACGGAAGGTCGGCCCAAAGGTGTAGATCTTCTTAAAGGCCAGCGCAAAGGTCTCGCCCTCCAACTGCCCCGTCACGGCCAGTGAGGCCTGCTTGCCGAAAAAGTCACGGGAAAAATCGGGCTCGCCTTGAATCTTGGCCATGTCCAGAGTGGTTACCGTAAAGGTGTTGCCCGCGCCCTCGCCGTCGTTGGCGGTGATCAGCGGGGTGTGCACGTAAACGTAACCGCGGTCGTTAAAATATTTATGAATGGCCATCGCCGCTTCGGAACGCACACGGAACACCGCTTGGAACAGGCGGGTACGGGGGCGCAGATAGGCGATCTCGCGCAAAAACTCGATCGAGTGGCGCTTGGGCTGCAACGGGTAGTCCTCGGGACAGTCGCCCTCCAAAATTACCGTCTGCGCCAGAATCTCATAGTTGCCCCGATCGTTGAGCACCGGCGTGCCCGTCACCGTCACCGCCGAGCCGTTGCGCAGCGCGGCAATGCGGGCAAAGTCGGGGTTGGCATCGTCGTACACGATCTGGATCGATTCCAACTGCGTGCCGTCAAAAAAGTCAATAAACCCAAACGTCTTCTGTTTGCGATGGTTGCGGATCCAGCCCTGCACCGTCACCGAGGTACCTACCAGTGCCTCTTTGCGGGCAAACAGATCCGAAAGATCAAGAATTTGCATATCCATTCTCCTCTGTCGGGATTTTCTCAATATTATATCATAATTATATAGGAAATGCAAGTTCACAATTTAGGATTGCATAATTGGATTTTTTGTGGTAAAATGCTGTAGAATAGGAGACGTGTGGGATGATGCGAAATTATCAGCAACAAATGGAAGAGGTGTTGGACGGTCTGTCAAGCCGCCCCCGCCTGCTGTTACATTCCTGTTGCGGTCCCTGTTCGAGCGCCGTCATCGAACGGCTGAGCGGGGCGTTTGATCTGACCGTCTATTACTATAACCCCAACATCTACCCCGAATCGGAGTACCGCTGCCGCGCCGATGAGCAGGCGCGCCTGCTGGAAGCGTTAGGCGTGCCCATGGTCGAGGCCGAGTATGACCCTGCCGCGTTTGAAGCGATCGGCATGGGGGATCAGCCCGAGGGCGGCGCCCGATGTAAGGCCTGCTATGCCCTGCGTCTGGAACAGTCGGCCGGGTATGCCAAAGAACAGGGGTTCGATTGGTTTTGCAGTACCCTGTCGGTCTCCCCGCATAAAAATGCGGCGTGGCTTAATGAATTGGGACAGGCCCTTGCCACGCAATACGGGCTGTCTTGGCTGCCCAATGATTTTAAGAAGAAGAACGGATTTTTGCGCTCTTTGCAACTATCCGAGGAGTACGGACTTTACCGCCAGTCTTGGTGCGGATGCCGCTATTCGTGGCAGGAAAGGAAAGAACAATGAAAAGAAAGCAGTTGCAATGGTCCTATATCTTAGGCGATATCCTGTTGTCGGGCTTGGCTATGTTCATGGCCATGTTTTTAAGACTGGAAGGGCAGTTGTCGGTCATGGCCCCGATGGATATGGCCTTTTATCTGATCGGCGCGCCGGTGACCATGCTCGCCGCCTCCTGCGCACTGGGTACCTATAACGGCATCTGGGCGTATATGGGCTTTTCCGACGTCTTTCGCCAACTGTTCTCAGCCGTCATTTCGGCCGTCGTCTTTTTGGTGATTCGGTTCACCGGCCTGCATCAGATCTGGATCTCCATCGTAGCCATCTACGCCATCCTCGTCTTTTGCTTCACCGTCGGCATCCGCATCATCCCTCGTCTGCGCCACTGGCTGTCGGCCTCCCGCCATTCCAAGGACGGGGTCAATAAACGCGCCATTGTCGTCGGCGCCGGCGATACGGGCGCCATGCTCATTAAGCGCCTGCTCGAATCGCACGACGAGAGCATCTATCCCGTAGCCGCCATTGATGCCGACGAAACCAAGCACGGCATGCGCATCGCCGGTATTCCCGTGGTCGGCGGCGACGAAAAATTGGCCGACGCCGTGCGCAAATACAGCGCCGCTCAGGTCGTCATCGCCATCCCCTCGGTCAACTCCGAACGGGTGGGCGAGATCTACGATATCTGCAAAACACTCAAGATCCGCCTGCGTATCTTTAAGAATGCGGTCGATTTCCAAGGCTTCATGTCGGGCGATAAACACGCCCTGCGCGACGTGTCGATCGAAGATCTGCTCTTCCGCCAGAGTGTCAAGACCGATATGGAACCGGTCGTCAACTACCTCAGAGGCAAGACGATCATGGTCACCGGCGGTGCGGGCAGTATCGGCAGCGAACTGTGCCGTCAGGCGCTGACCCACGGCTGTAAAAAACTGATCATTTTCGATATCCACGAAAACGGTTTGTTTGAACTCAATGAGGAGTTCAAACTGCGCTTTGACCAGAACCGCTACGTGCTGGCCATGGGCTCGGTGCGTGACAGGCGCCGCGTCGAGCAGGTCATCAAACAGCACAAGCCCGATCTGGTCTTCCACGCCGCCGCCCATAAGCACGTGCCCATGATGGAGATCAACCCCATGGAAGCGGTCAAGAACAACGTGTTCGGCACCAAGAATATGCTCGAATGTTGCGCCGTCGGCGGGGTCAAGCGCTTTATTCTGATCTCCACCGATAAGGCGGTCAACCCCACCAATATCATGGGCGCCACCAAGCGGATGTGCGAACTGCTGGTCAAGTCCTACAACGGCTGCGGCATCGACTGTGTGGCCGTTCGGTTCGGCAACGTGCTCGGCTCCAACGGCTCGGTCATCCCCACCTTTAAGCGGCAGATCGAGGCGGGCGGCCCCGTCACCGTCACCCATCGGGATATGACCCGCTACTTTATGACCATCCCCGAAGCCGTGTCGCTGGTCATGACGGCCGGCACGCTGGCCAAGGGCGGCGAGATCTTCGTGCTCGATATGGGTCAGCCGGTCAAGATCTACGATCTGGCGAGCGACCTGATCCGCCTGTCGGGCCTGACCCCCGAGGAGGATATCAAGATCGTCATTACCGGCCTTCGCCCCGGCGAAAAACTGTACGAGGAACTGGTGCAGACCACCGAAACGGTGGACGCCACCAGCCACGAGAAGATCTTCGTCATGTCGGGTACCACCGTCGATGTCGAGAACTTCCACGATCGGCTTGATGATCTGCAAAAGATGCTCCGCTACACCTCCAATAACGGCGAAAAGATCCGTCAGGAAGTGTTCGATATCATCTCCCGCTACGGCTTTGCCAAAGACGAAGAAGCCAATTCCTGATCCAAAAAAAACTTGACGGTACTCTCCGAAAGGAAGGTACCGCCAATTTTTTTATGCGTATCATTTTGAAGGAGCGATTCCGCCGCTTTCTGCACGGGTTTATAAACAGCAAGACGGTTGCGCATCGGCAACCGTCTTGTTTTACCTATATAAAGCGTTGTAAATGGCCATGTATTTTCGATCCCGCTCGGCGATGGGGTCGCGGTCGGTATAATCGTAGAAGCCTTTGCCCGTTTTGACACCGTACTCGCCCTTGCGGTAGTGCTCGTCAATGGGGGACTGTACGGTATCGGCCGTGCACAGTTCGCGGTTGAGGTACTCCATGATGTGGTGAAAGGTGTCCAGCCCGCCGAAATCGGCCACCTCGAACGGACCGTAGGCGGCATAGCGGAAGCCCAGCCCGTATTTCATGCAGGCGTCCACGTCTTCCACGTCGGCCACCCCGTTTTCCACCAGCCACATCGCCTCCCGCAGTAAGGCGTATTGTAGACGGTTGGCGATGAAGCCGGGCACGTCCTTGCGGCAAAGGGTGGTCTTTTTGCCCACCGCCAGCGCCAGTTCGTTGACCGCCTGCGCCGCCTCGGGCGCCGTGTCCTCGGTGCAGATGATCTCCACCAGCGGCACCAGATGGGCGGGGTTAAACCAGTGCATACCAAGGAAACGGGAGGGATTTACAACACTTTGGGCAATGGCGTGAATGGACAGCCCCGAGGTGTTGGTCGTTAAAACGGCATCGTCAGGCATGAGGGGCGAGAGTTTGCTCCAGAACTCCTGCTTGACATCCAACTTTTCAATGATGCATTCGATGATGATATCCCGATCGGTCAGATCGGACAGGTCGTTGGTAAAACAAAGCCCGTCCAGCACCGCCTGCGCCTGCGTCGGGGTGATCTCGCCCGCCTCCACCGCCGCCTGCTGGTTGGTCTGCGCCAAAGCGCGCCCCTTGTCCAGTGCCGCGGGGAAGGCGTCGTAGATAACCACGTCGTATCCGTATTTGGCAAAGATCTGCGCCATGCTCGTCCCCATAAGCCCTGCGCCCGCTATGCCGATCTTCTGTATTTTCATGGATAAAACCCCCTTTTTCTTTTCATTATATAAGAAAAAGCGCCCCGCTTCCATTCACAAAACCGAGGAAAACCGATAAGCCCCTCAAAAAAGCTTTCTGTATAAAAGATTTTGATGAATATTGTGCATAAAAGAAAGTGAAAACCACAATGGTTATGTGTTTTTGCTTGTGATAAAATGAAAAAAAAGGAGAGGTATATGTTATGAAAAAATGGATAGCGCTTTTATTGTGCACGTTTATGTTAATATCCTTGGCCGCTTGCGGCGGGGTTTCCCCGTCCGAGACGGAGCCGCCGGTCAGCGAATCGGATAAGGTGGCCGAGATTTTCAAGGGCGTCATCCGTGTCACCGAGGAGGAGGGCGTCTACACACCGCTTCGCTTCTCAGACGAGCAACTCAAGGACTATCAGCGCCAGCCAACCATCCCCTATTCCAAGTGCACCACCGGCGTGCGTATGGATTTCTACACCGATGCCAAGGAGATTTCCTTCTCCTTCAATCTGGGCACTTTCGGCAATGATGATAACGCCACCATCCCGCAGGACAGTTTTGATATTTTTGAAAACGGCGAGTATAAGGCGAGCGTAGCCGCTTCCCATAAATCGAGCGTGAACGAGGTAACCTATACCCGCACGTCCTCCGAGGCCGAGAGCCGTATCACCGTTCTGTTCCCCACCCGCCACGAGGTCAAGATCTCCGATCTGTCGCTGGGCAACTACCGTCCCTATACCGAATACGAGCATAAAATCCTGTTTCTGGGCGATTCCATCACCCAGGGGCTGTACGCCGATAAGCCCTCCGACGGCTACGCCGATCAGGTATCCCGTGCCTTGGGCGCCGATTATCTGAATCTGGCGGTGGGTGGCGAGAAATTCCGCGAGGACGCCTTGGGCGAGGACGTTCCCTTTACCCCCGATCACATTGTTATCGCTTTGGGTACCAACGATAAACACCAGAACTATGCGCTCATCTCGATCGAGAGAAACGCCACCGCCTATTACCAAAAGGTCGCCAAACTCTATCCCAACGTCCCCGTCACCGTCATTACTCCCTTTGAAAATCAGGGCGACGACTTCGTGGAGATGTATATCAAAACCGCTGAGAAGTACGGTTTTACCGCCATCGACGGTCGCACGCTCATTCCGCCTAAGCGGGAAAACTTCAACCCCGACGAGGTTCATCCCAGTTCTACCGGTTTTGCCTTAATCACCCAAAACCTCCTGCCCCGGCTCAAACAAAACATGGGTCTGTAAAAAATAAGCAGAAAGCCATAGGCTTTCTGCTTATTTTTTTATATCTTGTTGTAGTAGATGAGCATGGAGAAGGCGGCATCGGGGTATTCGCACAACAACCCCTTATCCATCAGATCGGCACCCGACAGGGTGAGGGTATCGCCCGAATCGGCCACTTCCAGTTTGTACATCGCATTCCGATCCAACCCTTGGATCTGATAGGTGGTCTGTGCCTCTACGCTGGACATGGGACGGAAGGTGAGAATATACCCACGGTCCTCCTCAGGCACATTGAACTGATAGGCCACGTTATCGGTGGCATTATCCAGATCCACGGCGTAGGGGAGCATATAGAAGTCGTAAGCCATCATCTCGCTGCAAATGCGGTTCTCTTTATGTAACTTCTGAACCGTCATCTCGGGCGACTGATTGCCCAGGTTGTAGAAGGCACTCATCTGGCAACGCAGGTTGTAGGTCAGCCCCGCATTGTTAAAGTGCGGATAACCGCCGCCGTGCAGAGGCAGCCACCAGGTCAGATTATAGTTGATGGCACGAATCTGATCGGCCGTACCGTTCTTCTGGGAGGAGTAGTCGGTGCGCCAGTAGGTGAAGGAGCGCTTGACCATCTCCAGATCCAAACGCCGTCCGCCCGATGCGCAGTTGTCGATCATCAAACCGGGGTTGCGTTCTACCAGTCCGTCCAGATACTTGTAAAGGTTAGTCACGTAATGGATCTCGGTCGCACCCACACGGTCGGCTCCGTCATCGGTCATAGCCCAAGACTCGGCCGGATCGGTGTTGAAGTCCTGACGGTACCAGGTGATCTTGTTGAGTTGGATGACGTCGCTGATGGTATCGGTCAGATACTCGCAGGCCTCGTCGTTGCTCAGATCAAACAGGCGCAGGTCAAATTTCTGAGGATTACCGAACTTGGCAGGCAGAGGCAGCAACCATTCGGGATGCGCCTTGCCGAGAGTCGATTCGGCATAGACACGCTCCGGCTCAAACCAGATGAGCAGTTCCATGTCCCGCTCGGCCGCCCACTCGCCAACCTCGGCAATGTTTCCGTCGGAGAAGCGGTCGGGATTGAAATACCAGTCGCCCAGATACTTGTTCCAGGTATAGTCGGAAATCGAATGGTCGGTGGTCAGACCGCCGTACCAAGTCGCATCGATCCAGATGCCGTCAACCTCACGGCCGTTGTCCAGTTTCTTCTGAATGGAGTTGATAATGGCCGCTTCATTGGTGGCGTCGTCACAGCCCGCGAAAATGGGCAGATCGGTAATGGGCTTACCCTCCTCATCCTTGGGCGTGTAGTTCTTGATGATCAGGCGGCGGAAGGCGTTGTGTCCGTCATTCTGAGAGCCGCCAAAGAACTGAAGCATAATCATGGGGGTACGGATCGTTTCGCCCGCATACAGCGCAAGATTCGTGTTCTGCATACCGGCCGTCACGGTAACGACACCCTCTTCATGAGCGAAGTTGGCACGCCAGTCGCCCGTCCAGCCAATGGCCATCATGATGCCGTGCTCGCCGTTGCAAACGTCGAAGTAGGGCAGGGCATCCTGCGAAGAACGACCGCCCGAAGTTTCGAGCGTGCGCTGCCCCTCTTCTACCAGATTCACCGAGAAGGGAGCAAAGTCATCGGAAGCGTCATTGGAGCCTTTGGCGGTGGTCAGCACGGGATGCTCAATGGTTACGGCCGAGTCAATGGCCTGAATGTTGCTGATTACAGGGGAGTCGGACGAACCCTCGTTCTTGAAATAGTTGGTCCACTCCAGAGCGGCCATCTCTTCATCCAAGGTGATCTCCGACCAAGCGGTAACGTCGCCGTTTTTGTAGGTGACCGTCCAACCGTTTTCGGTCGTTTCCACCGTCTTTTTCCACTTTTTAATATGACCGGCGTACTCATTGCCGTCATAATCAAAGGAAAACAGGGTATTATTTTCTATCTGCGCCTCGATCCATGCCTTGGCCGAAGCCACAGGATCGGAAGTATCCAATTCTACGGGCTTGCCGCATCCGGCAAGCAGTCCCAGCAGCAGAATCGCCGACAGGAGAATACTAATTATTTTCTTCATCGGGACACTCCTTTATATCCCCATGTTCTGCTTGAGCAGGGGCAGCAAGTTCCGGGTAATCAGCGCAAAACCGGTCGAGGAAGGATGGACCCCGTCGGGATTGAAGTTCTCCGCCACCGCGGGAATGAGGGTGCGGCCGTCCACAACCTTAAAGCCGTATTTCTCAGCCGTTTTGGTGTACATATCCACGTGCTCCTGTCCCTGATCCTCAAACGGAGTGATAAAGGTGACGGGCACATTCGGATACAGACGGGTAATGCGGTCGCAGTACTGATTACAGTTCTTCTCAATGGTAGGCAGGGACAGGTGCTGATGCTTGTCGTTGGTGCCCAGCGCAATCACGATGTGATCGGGCGCAAAGGGCACGTCCTCGGTCAGCGCCTCAAAGCGGAACTTCTCACCGCCCACCGCCAAGTTCAGATAATCGGCATTCAGCTCACGGCATACCTGATCGACGTAGTTCTCCGACGGCATCTCGGCAAACAGCCCTTGGGTGATCGAATCGCCGAAGAAGAGGATCTTGTACTCATAATCGGTGTAGGGGCGGTAGTTGCCCAGCGACAGGGTATGAATGCGGATCTCATGACGCATCGGGAATACGATGGTGATGCGGCTCTCGGCCTCGGTGGAAGTGCGGGTGTAGGCCACTTCACGGTTGCTGTCCATGAAAGATGCGGTCACGCTCGTCTTATACTCGCCGTTCTCATAGATATCAAAACTGTCAGAAGGGAAGCCTTCCTTATTGTCGTGATAGGCGTTGTTGGGCGAGAAACGGAAGGAAATATCGGCCGCGTCGGTATAGAAATCCATACGCACGCCCGTCGTGCACTTGGAATAGGGCATGGTCGGGTCTTTTGCGTAGGCTTCCAATTCCTTATCGGTAAAACGCAGAGGGATATAAGCGCCGTCTTCTTCCTCAACACGGATAACGCCGCGGAAGATTTCCGCCAGCTTTTCCGCCTCGGTCTTGACCGGCTCCTCACTCGAGGATGTTCCGCCGCCGCAGGCCGCCAGCGAAAGGAGAAGGATCAGGCACAAAAGAACAGATACTACTTTTTTCATGGATTTACACCTTCTTTTTCTTTTTCAGAATGATCAGCGATACAACAATCAACGCCGCCATTACCACAACGCCGCCGCCGAGGATCCCCGCCACCAGAATGGGATTGTTGGATAATTGGCGGATCGGCTCAGCGTTCGGTGTTTCGGGTTGGTAGTAATCGCCGTCGCCCAAGGCGATCAGCGGGTTGGCAAAGTTGACCTTGGTATCCACCGCTTCTTCGGTACTCTCGGTGTTGGAAAGATTGACACGGTAGCCCGGATCCATCTCCACCGGAATGATGCATTTCTCACGTCCGTTGGGCAGGGTCGGAGTCAGGTAAACCAGCCCGTCCTGTGTGGTGATGTTGCACACGGTATTGTCGGTACTCAGCGAGGAGCCGTCAACCGGGATCTCCTCAATAACAAAGGCAACCTTCTGTTTGCTGAAACTCTCCAGTTCGCCCTTAAATCCCGTCACATCGTTGATGCTCTGAACACCGATGTTGTCGTCATCCAGTGTCCAGACAATGCGGTTATGCTTGCTGTCGGTATAGCGAATGGTGCCTTCCCATTGCAGGTTGGCTTTGTAGTTCTTGCTCTTGGTATCGGTAATGGTCTGAAGCACACCGCTGGAATTGACGATACGCAACAGCATGGCCGGTTTTCTGCCCTCAGTCATTTTGCCCACGGCAATCGGCTCGGAAAATTCGAGAATAATTTGGGTGGCATTGATCTGAACCGCGCGGTTTAAGGTCAGTTTCCGCTCGGCGGCACTGACCGGAAGACCGGCCAGTACCAAAACCAGCAGAAGGATAACGGCGGTAATTTGTTTGATTTTCATTACTTCTCCTCCTTCTTGCGTCTGACCACCAGAGCCACGACCAGCAGGATAAGTCCGATCGCAACCATGCCGCCGGAAATCAGGATAAAGGGCGTGTAGTCGCTGTAGAACTCGGTCTCAACCTCGCCTTGGTTGGCGTTGGTCGAATGTTCGGGTGCGGGAAGATCGTAGTTGACGTTGATGTCCATCGTAATCGACGGCTCTTTCATGTATTCGCAGGTCAGGGTGCGGATCCCGTCGGTGCTAAAGACACCCCAGATGCGCTTGGTGTGAGTCGGCAAGCCCTCGGCCGTGTTTTCCACCACCATGCATACGCGGGCACCGATGTTCCACTTGAGGTTGCCGTTAAAGTTGATGATGTCGGTCAAGGAATCGGCGTTCTTGGAATTGAGCTTGAACACCAGCACCTTGGCATCGCCCGCCTTGGGCGTAACGGTACCCTTGAAGTTGGCCGTCTTACCGTTGGCCAGACCCTCAACGCCGCCGTTGCGGTTGACATAGCGCAATACGAAGTTGGGCAGCTTGTCATCGGTACCAAGCTTGATCTCCTCGGAGAAGACCAGTTCGAGCGTCTGATCGTCTACCGCATTGACTTCCAGCAACTGAATCTCCTGCTTATCTTTCAAAGGAGCGGGGTTGATCGGCGCATAGGCAAAATCAAGGTTCTGATCCAGCGCCGAGGCTTTCAGGCGGTTTTTGCCGTCAAGAGTCACAAAGTTTTCAATGCGGCCGTTCTTGGAACTTGTCTTGAAATCATCCGACGAACATTCCTGAATGGCCAGTACCAACTGGTAGCCTTTGAACAGTTCAAGGGCGCCGTTGTGGTTGACCAGATCGGCAATGTTGCAGGCACCGAAGAGGTTGTTGCCGTTCATCGTCCAGATGATCGAGCGATGGTTGTTGTTCTCCCACTCCCACTTGCCGTTAAACTGTATCAGGGTACGGCTTAAGGTGCCGTCGCCCCAAATGGTCGATACGCCGGTCTCGGGATCGATATAGCGGAGAGTCAGCCAGTCTTTGCCCATGAGCTGTACCGGCTGGGAGAAGGTAATGCGCAACTGCGTATCGTTGAGGATGGCCGCCGATACCGTCAGATCCTTGGGGGTGTAGTCCACATTGACATCTACGTAACTGCCGTCATAAGCCCCGTCAAACTTGTTGCCAAGCAGAGTAATGCGGGGATCGGATGCCATGTAGATGTTATCCACACGCCCGTTGTTGTTTACGGCGGGATCGTATTTCTCTTCCACACCGATGGTCATGCGGATGCCCTCACCCAGAGAGGCCCAGTCGAAGTTGAGCATATCCACAAAGTTGTTCATGCCCTCGACACCCGAGGTCATTTTAATGATGATCTGCGTGTGCTCCTTGTTGTACCATTCCCAAGTCACCTGACCCTGCAGGGGCGTGGTGGGATTGCCGTCGGCATCCTTGGAGATGTAAACGATCTCGCCGGCGTCGGTACGCCAGAGCATCTGGTTGTTCTTGTTGAGAATGCGGATGCCGATGTAGGGACGGTCGGCGATCTCAATGGGAGCCGAGAAGGTCACGATCGCTTCCAGATCGGAAACTACGGTCGCATCGGTGATGGTCAGATCGCCCTTGGGAACGGCGTCAGCATCGATATCCATGCAAACGGCATCGTAGATTCCCGTCAGACAGTCGGACATCAGAAGCGTACCGCTCTCGCCCGTAATGCCGGCTACCACACCGTCCATCACACGCTGATGCGCGGCGTTGGCATCCATAAAGGTCAGTTTCAGTTGGTATTCGTTGTCCTCAAATCCACCGGCCAGAATGTTGTGCAATCCGTCGATCGGCAAAGGAACGGCGTTCTGCTTCTGCATGGTCACGTCATGGAGCGTGAAGCGGATCTGGGTGTGCTTGTCGTTGTGATATTCCACCGTGCCCGTCCAGAACAGTTCCAGATTGGTACCCGCCTTGGTCTTGGTCTGGTTCTTGGCGTTGATCGGACGAACCGAAACAAACGGCTTGTTCAGTTCCACAGGCTCGGAGAAGGTGACTACCATTTGTGTCTGGTTGAGTACCTCGATCTTGTCAGCCATCAGCCCCATCGAAGGATTGGCCACATCTTCAACGGTCGCCAGTACGGCATCGTTGAGGGTAGCGCCGCTCACCTTGTACTGAGTCACGTCCAACTGCTTGAGGTTGCCCTTGCCGTCGGCGCGGCGGATGTTATACATCAAATGGTTGCCCTTGTAGAGGGGATCCAGCCCGTTGGCTTCCTCCATGCACAGTACGATGGGATAGTTGATGTAGGCGGGGTCCATGTTGACCTTGTTGATCAGCATGCTGATATCGGTCGTTTCGGGGAAGGTGATCAGCAGGGTATCCTTCGCGTAATTTTCTACCGAGGAAGAGCCCCACTGCATGACCTTGCCACTCACGCCTGAAACGGGAATGACACCGCCCGTCGACGGGTTGATCATGCGCAGGCAGATCCAGGGCTTGAGCGTGGAGTCCACCGTCACATCGCCGGAAAACTTCACCAGCAGGGAATTGGTGGTGTGCTGCGTGACCTTGACTACCGTAAAGGCCGAAGGATCAAAGGCGTAATCGTCCACCGTCAGGGCAAAGTCATGGACCAAGTCGTTGCCCGAATAGGACAGCGCCACATCCATCACATACCCGCTCTTGACGGCCGCCTGATAGATGGCTGAGAAACTGCGCAGGTTGCCCTCTTTTACGGGAACGGCCGTATAGGTCAGATCGCCGTTGTCGGTCAGCGTCAGTTTCATCTCGCCCATCACGGTCTTGCTCGAATTGAGCATACGCACCCGTGCAACTACCGTATCCAAAGATTTGATCTCGCTTTGCGCGGTCAGCGTCATGGCCATCTCGTCATCGACGGAAATGTCGGTAACGGTAATGGGCGTAAAGGCTTCCATCGTGTCGCTCAGCTCCTTGCCCACCACCGTGTCGCAGTAGGGCGTGGTCAAGGTGTTGGCCGGAATGGTAAAGGCCGTATCGGTGTCGGAGATGTTACCGTTGAGGGTCATCACCCAGCGGGAAGACCCGTAATCGCCGTAGTTGTCCGAAACCGGGGACTCAGCCACGGCAGCGGTAACGGTGCGGCTGCCTAAGGTGATACCCTTGGAAACATCGACCGCCTTTACCAGCATCCCGAAATCGACCGTGATCTGGTTGGCGTTCTTGGCGGTAACCCCGATCAGCGTCTGCCCGTCAGCCGCCAGATCGGCCTTGACAAAGGAAATGGCTACGCGATTGGTCGGCGAAGACTCCGCTATGTAGGTGGCCGTCAGACCCTGCCCCTTCTCGTCCGAAAGAATGGCGGGATCGAGTACGCCGTCGGCCAACTGGCCGTTGTGTCCGTATTCGGCAAAGGTAATGCCAACATTGCCGTTGATCGGCGTTGACACCGGCTTGTCAAAGGTATATAGAATCTCTTTGGCATAGGTCTTGCCGTCAGCCCCTACGGTACCGTTGATGTACTCATAATTGACCATCTTCTTGTTGTTGACACCGTTGGCCGCCATGCCAAAACGCATCATCACGTCCCAAGAAGTGGTGGCAATATTCATGGTGACCGGCTTGTTAAAGGTGGCCTTGATCTGAACCTTTGCCGGGTCATTGGCATGGAGCAGTGTAGCCGAGATGACCGAAGGAGCCATTTCTACGCCGCCGCACCACGCAATTTCGGATTGACCGGACTGTACGTTGGTCTTCTGAATGCCTCGGCCGGACTTATCGCAGACGATCTTCGGATCGATCTGCCCGTCAGCAGGATCAAATTGGTTCACATCATATTCCGAAATACGCAAGCCCCATTCGGTAAACTTCGCATCGTCAGCATACATCTTGGCCACGTCAGCGGCAGGTACGGCCAGCGTAACTCGAATTTCCTTGGCATATTCCACGCCCATAACCGTTTCGGCGTTCACGTGAGTGATGTTGGCCGTGTTGGCAAACCCGCCCCCGCGGTTACCCCATGTCTGATATCCGGGAGCGCCGGCGTAGTTACGGGTCAAGCCAATCTTGTTGGCATATTCAGGATTGAAATGCACCGCATCCGAGAAAGTCATGGCAAAGGTATAGTACTGATTACCGGTCTTATCAATATCACGGCCAACCAGTTCTACCTTGTCCAGCGTAGTCAAATCTACAGGTGTCTCATAACGGTTGTTGTAGGTCGTGTATTCGTCACGTACTAAACGCTCGCCGTTCTTGCCGGCAACCACCTGATCGCTGATGTAGTTCTGGTCCTGAAACTTGCCGTTATCCTGTACCACCAGTACGATATTGGCAGGCAGGGTGTTGCCGTCGGCGCCCCAATTCCCGTGGAACTCATTGGCGTCACGACCGGCTTTCAGACAGCCGTTGCACTTGGCAAAAGTCAGGTTTACCGTGTCGGAATACTCGTTACCGCCACTCCACGAGGAGCCCTTGACATACTCAATGGCGGGCGACCACGATTGCCAGACGGCAGGATCGGTCCCGTTACAACTGGCAGGAGTCTTGGTTGCTTGAATGAGAAACCCGCCGGGATGAAAAATATGTACGGGCTTGGAAAAGGTTACCTGAAAAGTAGCGTGAGTATCCGTCGTGCGGATCAAGACGGCCTTATTCAGCGTAACCGTGTTGTTAGCGCCAACCGTTAAGGACAACGGCAGGGCGCACAAGATGGCCAGACACAGCAACAGTACTGCGATCCGCTTCATCTTTCTCATAGTGTTTGCCTCCTTGTTTTTTTGCTGGTTATATGTCCATTATACAATAAAATATAATGCATAGTTGCTGGAAGATCCATGCAATCGGGAGAAAACGCGCCTGCCCGACGGGCAGGCGCGCAGCATGATTCAGTTCTCCCAACCGTCTTCTATGGATACCGAGTTATTATCCGAATTAAACGTAATCGGATCCATCGAGGTAAAACTCATAACTTCGACGGTAGGTTCTTGATAGGTTTTCTTCATGGTCGATCTCCTTATGCAGTATGGGTGTATGTCTGGGTTCCGCCGACAGCAAAGGCTTGGGTTGCATTGGTATCAATGTTCTCTGCCTCAGACGAACTGTAGGAACCGGAAGTGATTCGAGGCGTGCAACTTAACGTCATGTTGGGTTCCATCGCCTCAACACCGTAAACGGTCAGCACGATCGCCTTGCTGTTGAGCTTTTCGGGTTCGGCCAGCAGTTGTTCGGCATACTGCTTGATGATGTCGGTCGATACGGTGTATTTAATCGTGGAACCGCCATCGATCTGCAACTCAAAATCAAAGGTCATGTTGCCATTGGCGCTTGCCGAATCCATAAGCAAGGTATACGCCGTTTCATTGAACTCTTCGCCGCCCAACGCCAGACAAACACCGAATTTCACCGTTTTGGCTTCGGCATCGTAGCGATAGTTGCGATGATTCACGCTTGCCGTAAACAGATGGTAGCCGCCCACGCCGGAATTGTACAGCGGCAACACGGCAGTCGTCGGAGCACCGAAAAGGAGTCCGTCTATGCCCACTTTAACAACGCCCTTACCCTCGGTGCTGTCCTTAAGTGCGCCAAAGACGGTAACGGAATCGGCATTGATGTTCTTGCCGTTGAGATCCAGCGTCATGCCGGCCGGAATCGTAAGATCCATACCCTCGGCATTCAGCGCAGCTCCGTTAAGGGTTATGTTTTTAACAACAGCATTACCGTCATTGTTGCACGGCATCCAAACATAATCATAACCACTCGAAAGAGTAGAACACGCTAACGTGCGATCATACTGATCGGTAATAAAATCAATATCACCACTTCTATAAGAGTCATCATGGATACGAATACCGAGGTCCTTATTGTTCTGAATAAAGGAAGCTAAGCCGGTCGCGCTGTTATTATTGAAAAGGTAGTAGGGAATCTTAACGATCTTGCCGTAGGTTACTTCATCCTTTTCCATGGTGTCTTCATAGGTAAAAACGGTTTGCGAGTTGCCGCGAAGAGTGAATGCACTGTTTGCATCCTGATTGGTGCAAAGAGCAAAGTACCATCCCTTGCCTTCGGTAACGTGCACGTAATCGGAGAAGGTCAGAATAGCCGTATAGGTTTTGGCTCCGGTGCCTTTTGCATCATCTACGCAAGTTTCGTCAATGCTTACGTCGAGCAGCTCAACCGGATCGGGATCAGGTTTGAACTCAGTTACCTCTACATAAGTTTTGCTGGTAACTTTTGTGGAGGTTTCACTAACGGACTGACGGACGATGGGTTCATCGTTTATGCCCTTAATCAAAGCGGTGCTCAGGTAACCGGTTGCATCTGCAGGCGCAACATTTTGAGCAGTGTCATCCAAACCAATCCAAACGTTTTCAGGAACGGAGGTGGTTTCGCCATTTATCCACATGGCTTTATGATTTGCATCGGCACAGTATTCAAAAGTCATAACTAAATCCGTACTGTATTCTTCCTCTGCGGCATTCAGTTGGGGGTTGAGATAGACAACATTGGAATGTTTCCACATCTGCCATGCATCACCATTACAGCTGGAACTTGCCGTAGGGGCAGACAAATAAAATTTGCTGTATTGACGCTGAATGAGTCTTACGGGAGCCGAGAATGTAACTTGCACAGTGACACCGGCATCACTGATTTCAGTTACAACAGCCTTCTCCATGGTGATGGTGTTGTCAGCCGCGCTGACCGAGAGGGGGATGCCGCACAACAGGCACAGGCACAGTGCCAGAGCGGCGAGGCGCTTGGTAAGTTTCATTTGGGTTTCCTCCTTATGATTTATTTGTTTTGCATAATAATGTAGAAAAATTACATTTACTTCCAGATGTACATTTTCACACTTTCATTATAGATTATCACTCTGACCCATAACAAGAAAATTTGTCGGCAGTTTTGGCATATATGTTGAAAAATGAATGGGAGTTTCCCCCAAAAACTCTATGTTTCTGTGCCCGTTTTTGGTAAAAATGTACATTTTTTATGTAAAAAATCTACGCAAAGAAGAAAAAACAAAGAAACCATCGATAAAAAAGAGGCAAATTCTACGAACCATAGAAAATTTTGCACAAAAAACATTCCCAAAGGAGACACTTCGTAAAGAAGCAGTCTCCGTTTTTCGGGTTCGGCAACCGGCGTCTTTGGGATTTACCATAAGAAAAGACACATCATCGAGGCATATGCCAAGATGATGTGTCTGTTTATTTCAGCGCCTGATTGAACATTGTCAGAATCTCCTGCATCATTTCGGCATTGACCTGACTGTATAAGGTGTGGTCGACTCGGTTGCAGAATGCCGTCAATTCCTCTTGTGTCAACTCGCGGTCCCGTTCCTTCTTCAGGCGCTTTAAGTCTTTTCCAACCTGCTCCTGATAGGCCACGGCGCTTGGCGAGTGTAAAATGGTATTATGTCCTGCCTGAGCGCCGGTACCAATATAATAGGTTACGTTTCTTTTTCGAATTTCATCCCGATGGGAGATTACCGATTGATGAGAAAAGCTGATCACAAAATCACGGTTGCCGTGGGCAATATAGACGGGCAGATCGGTGCTGTTTATCCCTCGCACGGCATTGTGCTGAGTATACTCCTTGAATAACAAGGTTTGATAGGCATTTAGAAATTCCTTGGGGAAATCGAACTGAAGTATCTCCGAAAACGGTCCGGAATATTGTTCTCCCTTCTCTGCCAACAGGGTATAGCCGCTGTTGAACGGAGCTACCGCCGCGCATCCGCAGACGTTTTTATGGAGGGCAAGCACCGCCGTGGCCGCATAGCCGCCCCAGGAATGTCCAAACAAGAACAGGGGATATTGGGAGAGCCGGATATCGTTTTCGATATAGGTGAGTGCGTGATCCAGATTTACCAGCGGGGTACACATGCCTACGGTTGAATCGCCCTGCGACGCATAGGTGCCTTGGCAATCGTAAGAAAATACGGCATATCCGTTGCGTACAAAGTATTCAATGAAGGGCAGATAATCATCGGCACCGGCATGCATCCCGTGACAAACCACCACCATGCCTTTGGCATCGGGGCAAGGATAGAAATAGCCTTGGAGCTGCCACCGCCCACTGGGGAAGAAAAAGGTAGTCCGCGGCAACCGATCGGCCACACGGCAGTAATCAAATTCACCGAAGACCGTGTAGATCTCCTTTTTTTCGTATCGTTTAAAGAAGGAATCGTAGGCCGCCTTCGCCCCAAGGATCGTTCCCATTTGCAGGCCTGTACGCAAGGCCAGCCCCGCAAGCGCTTTGGCTCCGTTTAAGATGCGTCTGTTCGGCTCTTTATTGTCCAATCGGCAAACTCCTTTACTCAAAAAATTTTCATTCGTTGCTTTTTCATTAGTTTAGCACAGATTCCTGAAATTTTCAACGCTAAACACAACAAAGCACCCGCATCGATGGTAGGTATTACGCATCATGGACAATAATATTATTAAGAAAAAAGCCGAAAAATGCTTTCTTTTGTCGAAAAGGTGTGGTATCATAATTAAGTGTTACGGGAAAACATATTAACTTACAGGGGTGTAATAGGAATATGACGGATAAACCTTGTTACCATTTAAGTCTCTCGCAAGACGTGGCCTATTTGCAATGCAGGTACAGTTTATATAAAAGGGTGATCAACATCCTTTCCTCCATCACCATGGACGAGGAAGTGGATTTCGCGCTTATGGATCAGGCGTTTAAGCTTCTGGTTAAACGAAATGACTGCCTCAGAATTCGGTTCTTCAAAAAGAAGGGCGAGCTGATGCAGTACTTTGGTGATTCCGAGAAGAATATCAAGAAGGTGCCTGTTTTGTCCTTTGAAACCAAGGAACAGCAAGACGCCTTTATCGATAAGGTTAGAAAAAAACCTATTGATTATAGGCACGGCGTTGTCATCGAACCTTATTTTATTCACACCTATGACGATCGTTATATGGTGTTTTTCAAGATTTGTCATCTGGTTACTGACCTTTATGGACTCAACGTCTTGTATATGGATCTTATGAACGTGTATCAGGCGCTGAAGAAGGGCGAACCGTTGCCCCCTGCCCCTGAAAGTTTTGAGGAGATTATCAAAAAGGATATCGAAAAGAACGCCAAAAGCAATTCCGAGGAAAAGCACTTGGAGTACTTCACCAACCTGCTCACCGATAATCCCGAGCCATTCTATGCCGGTATTCACGGTCCCAATAATCCCATTTGGCAGAAGCAGCTCAAAAAACACCATCGGAGCATGCCGATTTTTCTTGTCCATAACAGCACTCGAACCTACCGTCACAAGATTGACAGGGATCTGGTGGAAAAGGTGCTGACCTATTGTCAGAACAACCGATACTCACCCGCGAATTTCCTTTTCTACGCAAGCTCTATCGCCTTGGCTAAGCTAAACGGAAACCTCAAGAACATAATGCCTATCGATCTTTGCAATTGCCGCAATACCGCACAGGAAAAGCGCTGCGCAGGCCCTAAGGTGCAAAGTGCGGGTTGTTATACCAAGATCGATTACGCCCGTTCCTTTGAGGATAATCTGAAGGCATTCTCGGTTGCGCAGACCGGTCTTTATCGGCATGTCAAGTTTAAAGACAGAGATTTCGAGGCCTTAATGCACAACATCTACCGTTCTTCCCCTCTTTTGATCTACTATTCGATTGCCTACTCCCTCATACCCGTGGATATGCCCGAAAGTGTGGAGATCAATTTGTACACCAATGGCAACAGCGCTCTTCCTGCCTATGTCATTCAGGTTTTGAATGCCAAGACCAAAGAAGTGGATATGGCTTACGATGTGCAGACCAAGATCACCGGTGAAGAG
>JAZNYQ010000061.1:0-1775 GCA_045594545.1 Eubacteriales bacterium
CAGAACGACATGGCTACGATCCGACTTCTCGCTTCGCTCGCATGCATAAGTTCCACCGTCCAATCGCACGGCGCTCCCGCTTGTGCTCTTGGGGTGTCACTTATCGAACCGGCGGTTCTCGTCCGCACCAAGTTTTGCGAAAAAAATAAAGACACCCAAGCGGGTGTCTTTATTGGTTTGGTGGAGCATAGCGGACTCGAACCGCTGACATCCACACTGCCAGTGTGGCACTCTACCAACTGAGCTAATGCCCCAAACGCTCAATTAGTCTACCATAATTTTTTGTAATATGCAAGGGCTTTTTGAAAAAAATTATAATTTTTTCAAAAAGGCATGGAAGGCTTTGGGAATGGCGTACTGCTCCCGTATCGTTTTGGCATCCGCCCAAGTATACCGCTCGTCCTTCTCGCTCTCGACACGGTAGCCGATCATGTGCCATTCGACGTGGCTGAAAATATGCTTGGCTTTGCCCAGATACTCGCCTTGTACCGACCGATGTCCTATTTCGTTGGGAAACTGCCACATACCCGACAGCAGTCCCTCTCCCCTGCGCTCGATGGCGTACTGTCCCTTATGATGCAACAGATACACGGTGCGTGCCTCCACCCGCCGTTCCTTTTTGGGACTGCGGATGGGGTACTGCTCGGTCGTCTGCTGCGCATAGACTTGGCAATGCTCGCGTATGGGACAGGCCTCGCAACGGGGGCGGCCGTTGGGGATGCAGACCCGCTCGCCAAGTTCCATCAGCCCTTCGGTGAGCAGACGGGCATTCTCGCCCTCAGGATAACACGCTCGCAGGCGGGCGATGGCCGCTTTTTTGGTTTTCTGCAATAAAATATCGGATTTGTCGGCGTACAGGCGGGATAGGACGCGCAGAACGTTGCCGTCGACGGCGGGTTCGGGCAATCCGTAAGCGATGGAGGCGATGGCGCCTGCCGTATAATCACCGATACCGGCCAGTTTGCGCAATTTTTCAGCATCGGCGGGCAATGCCCCACCGTGCTCGTTCATAACGGTGATGGCCGCTTTTTTGAGGTTACGGGCACGGCTGTAATAGCCCAGTCCCTCCCACAGTTTGAGCAGGCGGTCTTCCTCCACCTCGGCTAAGGACTTGATATCGGGCAATTCTTTCATAAACCGCTCATAATAGGGAATGACTGCTTCGATGCGGGTCTGCTGGAGCATGATCTCGGATATCCACACCCGATAGGCGTCCTGATCCTCCCGCCAAGGCATGGGGATGCGATTCTCTTTATGCCACGCAATGAGAGGCGTGATCCATTTTTCTTCCCGCATCACCGTTTTTCCACCAAAAAGAAGAAGGGGGATGTGGGAGAATTGACCAGCCGCACCTGCGTACAACTCATCTGACGGCGGTCGTACTCGGATAATAATTGAGTGACCTCAATGCCCTCGGCGGTACCTTCGGCATGACCCGGATAGACGGCAATCAGCAAGCCACCGCCTGCCTCTAACAACTCGATAGCGGCGCGGATGGCGGGGAGTGTCGTTTCCCGCATGGTCGTAATACTGCGGTCGCCGCCGGGGAGATAGCCGAGATTAAACAATCCGGCACATATCGGTTCTTTGACGTAAGTTTTGACGTTGCTGTGGGAATCTTTGATCAGGGTAACGTTGGTTCGTCCATGCGCAGCCAGACGGGCGGAGGTGCTGTCGAGTGCCGCCTGTTGGATATCAAAGGCGTAGACCTTGCCGGTATCGCCCACCATTTGGGAAAGCCAGAGGGTGTCGTGACCGTTGCCCATGGTAAAATC
>JAZNYQ010000062.1:0-8748 GCA_045594545.1 Eubacteriales bacterium
CTGCGCATCTATGATATTGCCCGACTCGGCTATGGAATCGGGTTCCGATCCCGTCGGCAAAGGTTTGGCGCACGACACCAAACCAACGAGCAAAACGGCTACCGTCAATACACTTACCATGATCCTTAATCGCTTCATACCAAACCCTCCTTTAATTTTATGTTTTTATTGTACCATGTTTTCCATGGAATGTCAATAAAAAGCCGCATGGAGAGTCCATGCTGCTTACTTTTTTGTATACGGTTTCGGATCGTTGGTCAACCCCAAAATATAATCGGTTGAGGTTTGAAAATATTCGGCTAATTTGATTAACGCCTCAATGGGAATCTGTCTTTGACCGTTCTCATACTGCGAGTAAGTATTCTGTTTGACATGCAGATATTTTGCTATCTCTACCTGCTTAATATCACGATCTTCACGCAAATCCTTCAATCGCAAACCGACTCACTCCCTTTGTAGAGAATTCTACAATATCGCGCAGTGAGATGTTGACTTATATCTCATAATGTGATATTGTGCAAATAAATCGCCAATATTCCTACAGAAGGATTAAGAATGAGTAAAAGAATTTTTTCATGTATTATCCTTTTTATTTTGATGTTTTGCAACTCATGTTCACCCCAATCGAGCAAAACCGTTTCTACCCAAAAGCATTATCAAATCCTATACAAATGGGAACTACAATTCAATAATCATGTAGGAAACGACTGGACATATAGAGTCACATATGCCGGAAATAAAATTTCCAGCGGAAGTTATATTGCAGGTACAGAAGGCTCCTATATTAACATAAACGCAAAAATAATAGAGGATGACAGTAATTCTGATGTCGGAAGTGGCACATTACGAATTCCTCTCACAAGCAGCTCCAGTAAATCCATAACGATTACCGTTCGGGAAGGGCATGGGCGATATGCCGGCAACATGGCAAAATGGAAATTCACTTGCACGATTAGAAAACCATAACACAAAAAAGCAGCAAGGAAAATCCTTGCTGCTTTTTCTTATCTATGAAGTTTTGTTGCATGGAGAAATTCAAAATGTTCCCGATCATCAAGATGGACAATCTCATCCACGATCGTAACCCTTGTGCTGTTTGTCTGTTCTTCGGTACTTCTTCTGTAATCCAACCAAGCCTGCCCATCGCCATCCGTCCGTAAAGACATCCGATATGCACTGCTTTCATAATAAGCAAAAGCCTTTTCATTCATCATTCCATCCTGAACATCGTAAGCACAAAGACTAAATGTAAATCGTCCGCTGGTAAAGCCGTTGCCTATCCATACGATCTCATTCGTTCCATCATGATCCATATCCGCAGCCACAGGCGCAACATTAATATCGTTGATAAACAGGCTATCTTTTGGAGTTACCAAATAGTATTTGACAACCATACCCCTATTCCCCAGATTATCCGGCACATTATCTACCGATCGGTCCATAGGAGCCAAAAAGAACTGCGCTCCCGTCTTTTCGTAAAACCCATCCGGGGATTGTTCAATAAGGATACCTACCCTGTCATCGTTGATAATAGCCTTTGCCTCATCTGCGCTCAATCCGTTTTCCGTCTTGCGCTGGCGATAAATTTTCACCGAAAACTCGCTGTATGCTACCGTATTGTTACTTATCGAAATAAAAGTATCTTCTCGCCATAGAGAAATATCATATTGCTCCCGCCGGCAGGTAAACCCCTTTTCCTCTAAATGGCGCACATATTCGTCCAGTTGTTCGGTTGTCACCGATTCATACTGTGCCCATGATCCATCGCTCTCATCCGCAATCGGAAGATCCGGCAATAAATCCTCATTTGAAATTTCAGGGAGTACGGGTGGAGCAAACTCCGATCCCGACGGTAAAGGTTTGGCACACGACACCAAACCAACGAGCAAAACGGCTACCATCCATACACTTACCATGATCTTTAATCGCTTCATGCCAAACCCTCCTTTAATTTTGTGTTTTTATTGTACCATTTTTTCTATAATTTGTCAATAAAAAGCAGCATGGACTCTCCATGCTGCTTTGTTTATTTCTCAGGCAAATTGATATAATCGGTAATCGGCACTGTCTGCCACTCATAGTCGGTGTCCGTCACATCGACATAACGGGCCACCGCCTGATCGTATGCCTTTTCTTCTATATAGGTGTCGTTGTGCAGATAATAGCGAAACTCGGTTTCCCTCTCATACCAGTAGGGCGAATCCTGCTTGATCTGCTCGGCCCATTGCTTATTATCGGGATACTCGGGTTCTAAGGATAGAGTATAACCTCTGTAGTTATCCTTAGGCTCGACCTCTTCACCGTTATATCCCAGCACCTCCAAATAGGCTTCCGCCCGACCCTCGCCATTGCGAAAAGACCCTTGGGCGATCAGACAATGACGAGCCTCTATGGTATCGTACTGCGGATAGATCAGCGCCCCGCCCATTGAGCCGCCGCCATAGGACTGCTCGCGCAGCAAGATCACCTTTTCATGCTGTATGCCCAGCAATAAGCTTTCACGGTAATGACTGTCCGACGCCCCATCCAGTTCTACCAGCATTTCATAGCGGCCGTCTTCATTCAGATCAAAGAGTACCGTCTGCATCTCCGTGCCTTCATCCACCGTGTACTCACTTATACTCGGCAACCCTCCATCGTTAAAAAAATTCTCATAAATTTCGATGTCCTTCTGTTTCTGATCCTTTTTGAGAGCACAACCGTTCAATAGCAAAAGAACGGCTATACTCAACGCAAAGATTCGTTTCATAGACGTCATACCTTCTGTTGTAAATATTTACGCACCAAATTCAGCGCACGGGCGGCGGCAAATTTACGGATGGTATTGCGGGTGCGCGTCTTGGAACCCAAACGGAACTCTTCTACCCGTGTTCCCTGCGCTCCTGCCACACCGACATACACCAAGCCCACCGGCTTCTCGTCCGTACCACCGTCGGGTCCCGCAATGCCGGTAATGCCGACACCGATATCGGCGCCCGACAATTTACGGACCCCCTCGGCCATCGCCTTGGCTACTTCGGGACAAACGGCGCCCTTTTCCTCGATCAACTCAGCGGGTACGCCCAACAACTTGGTCTTGGCCTCATTGGCATAGGTCACCGTGCCAAACCCGAAGATCTCGCTTGCTCCCGCTAAATCGGTAAGAGATTTCGCAATCAGCCCGCCGGTGCAACTCTCGGCCGTGGCCACGGTCATACCCCGCTCACGGAGCATCTTCGACACCTGCTCCTCGATACTCGTCACGTCAATGCCGTAGACATAGTCGCCCATGCGGCGGCATACCTCATCCACCACAGGGGAAAGGATACGCTCGGCATCGGCCTCATCCTCGGCCGAAGCGGTGATGCGGATCTCGGTTTCCACATCTTTGGCATAGGTGGCCACGGTGGGATTCTGTCCGTCCAGCAGATCGGACAAGGCATCGGCGCAGTCCGACTCCCCGATCTCCATCACCCGCACTCTGCGGGAATAGAGTTCCTTGGTCTCACCTTTGGTCAGATAGGGGCGCACACCGCTCTCGAACATGGCCGTCATCTCCCGCGGCGGACCGGGGAGCATGATGAGGGTCTTATTATCCTTGGTAATGGCAAAGCCGGGGGCGGTACCCTTGGCATTGTGAAGCACGGTGCACCCTTCCGGCAGATAGGCCTGCTTTTTCTGTGACTCGGTCATCTGCCGTCCCGACTGCTTAAGAATTTCCGCCAGATGTTCGTAGGACGGTTGGTGCAGTTCCAGTTTTACCCCAATGGCGGCGCAGGCCGTTTCCTTGGTTAGGTCGTCTTTGGTGGGACCAAGTCCGCCCGTGGTGATGACGCAATCGGCATGGGCAAAGGCCGTTTCCAGTGCCAGTTTGAGGCGCTGAGGATTATCCCCCACTACGCTCTGGTAATAGACGTGCACGCCCATCCCCGCCAAATTTTTGGCAATGTAGGCGGCGTTGGTGTTGACCACGTCCCCCAATAACAGTTCGGTTCCGACGCACAAAATTTCACAAGTCATAGTCCACCTCAATAGGCACTCGGCGTGATGATCTCTTCCTCGATCCCCGCCATGGCCCGTTCAATGAGTCCCTCAACGTCCAGTTTGTTCATCTGTGCTCGCACGGCGAACTCCTTGGGTTTGGTGCGGGGATGGCGAGGAGTAAAGACGGTACAGCAATCTTCATAGGGCAGGATCGAGGTTTCAAAGGTGTCGATCTTATGCGCAATCTCGATGATCTCCACCTTATCCATACCGATCACGGGACGGAGCACCGCCATATCGGTAAAGGACTCGGTCACGCCGATGGCCTCCATCGTCTGACTGGCCACCTGTCCTAAACTTTCGCCCGTGATCAGCGCCCCGCATTTCTTATTTTTTGCCACTTTTTCCGAAATAATCATCATAAAAGCACGCATCACTAAGGTAAAATAATCTTCTTCGCAATGATCCCGTATCGCCTCTTGGATTTCGGTAAAGGGCACCACCGTCAGATGAATATTACCCGAATACCGTGCCACGGTACGGAGCAAGGTTTTTACTTTATCCTTGGCGCGCTCGGATGTGTAAGGATAGGAGAAGAAATGCACCCCAGACAGCGACACGCCACGCTTGGCCATCATATAACCGGCCACCGGGCTGTCGATACCGCCCGAAATGAGGAGCATCGCCTTGCCGTTGGCACCGACGGGCAAACCGCCCGCACCCTTTTCGGATGCCTCGTGCACACAGGCCTTTTGGTCGCGCACTTCGGCCATCACGATCAGGTCGGGGTTATGCACATCGACTTTCAGATGAGGAAATTTTTCCAGCAGATAACCGCCTACTTCTGCAGAGATCTGGGGCGAACCCAAGGGGAAACGCTTATCGGCTCGTTTCGCCTCTACCTTAAAGGTCTTCACTTCCTGCAACCGATCGGCCAAAAATTCGGCCGCCGTTTCCTTGATCGCATCCATATCCTTTTCGCACAGGGCGCACAAAGACAGCGCGGCAATGCCAAACACTTTCTTGACCGCTTCGTAGGCGCCCTCAAAGTCGCACTCACAGCCCGACTTGGCTTCCACATACACGGCCGACTGCATGGTATATACCGAGAACTCGCCGTAGGGAGCGATGGCCGAGCGGATATGATTGAGTAACAGTTTCTCGAACCGACCTTTATTGAGTCCTTTCAGGATCAATTCGCCGTATTTTAATAAGATACACTTTTCCATATTATCGGTGCGCCAGATGCGCGCGGCAATCTTCCAAGCCGTCACACAACCGGTCGATCTCCTCTTTCGTATTATAGATGCCTAAACTGATGCGAACCGCCGAACGGATCCGCTCATTCGGCAGTCCCATGGCGTGAAGCACGTGACTGCCGCCGCTCGATTTGGCCGAGCAGGCCGATCCGGCTGACACATAGATCTGATTTCGCTCCAGATCGTGCTGGATGGTTTCGCTGTTTAAGGGCGGAATGGATATATTATATATATAAGGTACGGAATTTTGAGGAGAATTGATCAAAACTCCATCCATTTGCCCTATTTTTTGACGCAAATAGGCGCCCAGATCGTCCAATTTTTTGCGATTTTCGTTCGCATTTGCAAAAAATTCGCTCACGGCCGTACCGAACCCGACGATGCCGGACACGTTTTCGGTGCCCGAACGCATCCCTTTTTCCTGCCCACCGCCAAGCATCAGCGGCTTGATATGCACGCCCTTAGCCACATACAACGCGCCGACCCCTTTGGGTCCGTACAGTTTATGTGCCGACAGACTCATCAGGTCAATGCCCATCCGTTTCGGGTAGATCGGGCATTTGCCGTAGGCTTGCACGGCGTCGCAATGCAGGAGTGCGGGCGCGCCTTTCCTTTTTATCATAGCGGCCGCTTCCTTGACGGGGAACGGTTCGCCCGTTTCGTTATTGACCGCCATCATGCTGACCAGCACCGTTTTATCGGTAATCGCCTCGTCGAGTTTACTCAGATCACTCAGGTACACCGCCTCAAATCCCTCTTTCTCCAGAGCTTTGAAACATTCGAGGACAGAGGGGTGTTCAAAGGCGGTGGTGACGATACGGTTGCCGAGTTTGGCACGGGAGCGGGCGGCGCCGAAGATGGCGGTATTGTTCGATTCGGTAGCCCCTGCGGTAAAATACACCTCATCGGGACGCACAGACAATGAACCGGCGATGGCCTCTCTGGCTTTGGTTACCAGACGTTCGGCGTAGATGCCGGCCATGTGCAGGGATGAGGGATTTCCGTAAATTTCGGTAAGCGCCTCATGCATAGCCTGCGCCGCTTTTGGCAGGACTCGGGTGGTGGCACTGTTATCCAGATAGATCATATTATTTACCAAGAAAATGCTTCATGAGGGATGGGCCGTTATCGAAGCGGCGCCCCGTCGTGGCGGCTGTTTCCTCCGTGAACACCTGGCCGCAACCCTCGCTTACGGTATTACGGTAAATGAGATAGGGTACGGGGTCGCCGACGTGCGTACGGCAATCGATGGGCGTGGGATGGTCGGGCAGGATCATGACCGACAGTTCCTCGTCCTTAAAGGCTTCTAAAATCGGGCCGAGCACCTTTTGGTCGATGATCTCGATCGACTCGACCTTTTCCTTGGCATCGCCGTGGTGACCGCATTCATCGGGGGCTTCCATGTGCAGATAGACAAAGTCTTTCCCTGTTTTGAGTGCTTGGATGGCGGCGGCGGTCTTACCGTCCCAGTTGGTATTGATCAGGCCGGTAGCGCCCTCGACATCGATCGATTGCATATCGGCGCAAAGACCGATGCCCTTGATCAGGTCAACAGCCGAGATGACGGCGCCGTCCAACCCGTATTCCTCCTTAAAGGGTTTGAGAGCGGGCTTGGTTCCGTCGCCCCACAGCCAAATGCTGTTGGCGGGGCGCAGACCGCGGGCAATACGGGCTTGGTTTACGGGATGATCTTTCAATAATTCATAGGATTTTTTCATTAGATCGAGCATCTTAGCGCCGTACCGGCCACTCGGCAGGTACTCGGTGATCTTCTTATCCGAAATGTCATGAGGCGGAGTGAAAGAGAAACCATTAGGGGCTTCTTTCCAGACCAGACAATGGCGATAGGATACACCGGGGTAGAAGGTCATGATCTCATCGCCTAATTTCTCCTGCACAAAGCGGATGAGTTCGGACGATTCAGCAGTGGTAATTTCGCCGGCGCTGTAATCGAGCATCGTTTTATTCTCGTAATCCTCCTCATCCGAGAGGGTGACGGTATTGCAACGGAAGGTACGGTCGGTCAACGCCAGATCAATACCCATACTGACCGCCTCGAGCGGGGAGCGGCCGGTGTAATAGATCTCGGGGGCATAGCCCATGACCGAGAGATTGGCCGTATCGCTGCCGGGGTTCATGCCGGCGGGTACTGTCTGCACCAGTCCCATTTCGCCCATAGCACAAATGCGGTCCATATTCGGCTTATGCGCCACCTGCATAGGGGTTTTTCCGTCTAAGACGGGGACGGCACGGTCGGCCATACCGTCACAGAGTAAAACGATGTATTTCACGGGTCATTCTCCTTATTCTTTTAATTTCTTTATTGTACCTCGTTTTCCCAATCTTGTCAATGAAGTGTTTTTTCGAGGACATTTGACAAAATTTTGTAAGTTTTTTATAAAATTTGCTGATTTGTGCGATAATTTTTCTTGACATTCACAAAAAAGACATTTATAATAGAGTTAACATTAATGTGAGTGGTGTTTGTATTTGGCAAAAAAAGAGAAAGATATTTCTTCAGGGATTTCATTTCCGGATGTGCTCCCCCGTCTTTTGCCGAAAATTCGCACGTTGGCTCGTCAGTATGCCGGCATGGCCGAGCAGGACGATCTGGTGCAAGAAGGGTTGATCTGCCTATACGAATGTTGCCGCGCGTTTGATGCGCAGCGAGGAATCCCCTTTGATGCTTATGCCCTCACCTGTGTGCAGCGGCGCATGATCAGTGCTCTGCGAAAAAATTCAGTTGTACATTCCGTCGCTATTGACGAAGTACAAAGTCTGCCCGACTTAGTCTCCACCGCTCCTACCCCTGAAGATTACGCCCTGGGAAAGGACAGTGTGGAGCGTTTGCGTTTGCTTTTACATACGCACCTATCCCCTTTTGAGCGTCAGGTTCTGATCCTGCATTTGGAGGGGTTACGGCATCGGGAGATTGCACAGCGGTTGGGAAAGGGTGAAAAATCGATCGAGAATGCCCTGTCCCGCATACGAATCAAGATATCCAAGCAACTGTCGGTTGTTTGATATATGCCCATGTAGTTTAATCAGAAGAACGTGTTTACAAGGTGTCGGTGCGATTCCGGCCAAGGGCAAAACTATATTTCATTTCTACGAGGGGAAAGACCAATGTACGAAGACAAGACACTCATTTGCAAGGAATGCGGCCAGGAGTTCGTGTTCACCGCCGGCGAGCAGGAATTCTACGCTGAGAAGGGCTTCCAGAATGAGCCCCAGCGTTGCAAGGAATGCCGCGCTGCTCGCAAAAACGCCACCAAGGCTAACAGAGAGTACTTCACCGCTACCTGCGCTGCTTGCGGCGCTGAGGCGAAAGTGCCCTTCCAGCCCAGAGAGGACAGACCCGTTTATTGCAGCGAATGCTTTGCAAAACAGAAAGAACAGAGCCTTTAATTTAGTTTAACTGTGTTCCCATGGGCGGTAAAGAGATTCTTTACCGCCCTTCTGTTATCCATAAGGAGAATACTATGATTTTCACGCAAGATATCCATATTGATTCCGAGCGATGTGA
>JAZNYQ010000063.1:0-13113 GCA_045594545.1 Eubacteriales bacterium
TCATCGCCGGAGGATTGATTGAAACCAAAGCCGAAGTTATGTCAGCGCTTGGATGCGGTGCGGTTGCGGTATCAACGGGAACGCAGGAGTTGTGGTCCCTGTAAACTAAATATTTCCGAAGAGATAAAGAGTAACGGAAAATAAGACGGTGAAGCCGCCTTATTTTTCGTTACCTTTTTTATTTGTAAAAAACATAAAAAGGAGTAAAGAATGAAGTACGATGTATTGATTGCCGGTGCAGGGGTAATCGGCAGCATGGTGGCGCGAGAGTTGTCCAAATATCAACTTTCCGTTTGCCTGGTGGAAAAAGAAAATGATGTGGCTATGGGGGCAACGAAGGCCAACAGTGGAATTATCCATGGCGGTTATGACCCGGAACCGAACACATTAAAGGCAGAAATGAATACGCAGGGCGTGGCGATGTTGTATGAAGCGGCCGAGCAACTGCATGTGCCATATCGCCAAAACGGTTCTATGATCTGCGCGTTTGGGGAGGAGCAGGAGCCGGCCATTCATGAATTGTATGAACGCGGTATAACTAACGGCATATCGGAAATGAAGATTCTTAGCGGCGATGAGGCGCGTCGGTTAGAGCCGAATCTGTCCAAAGACATTACCCTTGTGCTTCATGTTCCAACTGCAGGCATCATCTGTCCGTATAAACTTACCATTGCTGCGGTCGGTAACGCTATGGACAATGGTGTAGATCTGAAACGAAATTTTGAGATTGTATCCATTGAAAAGAAGGATCATTTTACTCTTTGTTCTGCTTCGGGAGAAAAGGTAGAGGGCGAATATCTTATCAATTGTGCCGGTTGTTACAGTGATAAGATCGCCGCAATGGCCGGAGATTGTGATTATACTATTATCCCTCGTTCCGGTGAGTATTTGTTGCTAGACCGCAATGCGGGAAATATGGTTTCTCATACCATATTCCAAGTCCCTACAAAAGAAGGAAAGGGAATTCTGGTGACCCCTACGGCGGATGGCAACCTGCTTACAGGACCTACGGCCATGGTTGTTGAGGCACCCGATCATACTGAATTGACAAAAGATGGGATTGATACGGTAATTCGACTGGCTAAGAAAAGCGTGCCCGACGTAAACTTCCGTCAAGTCATTACTTCGTTTGCCGGTGTGCGTTCGTCGGAGAAGAAGGGTGACTTTATTATTGAAGCATCCACCAAGGTGAAGAATTTTGTACAGGCAGCGGCTATTGATTCGCCGGGATTGACATCCAGTGTCGCGATTGCACGCCGAGTAGTAAAGATTCTCAATTCCATTGGGCTTCCTTTAGTTTCAAAGGATAATTGGAATGGTGAGCGGGAGGATATGGAATCCTTCCATCACATGACCGATGAGCAAAAGGATGCATTCATTAAAGAAAACCCCGCATTTGGTAAAATCATTTGCCGATGTGAAATGATCAGCGAAGGGGAAATTCGTCAGGCGATTACCCAGAATCCCCCTGCCATGGATATGGATGGAGTGAAACGTCGTACGAGAGCCGGCATGGGGCGTTGTCAAGGCGGTTTCTGCTCGCCATATGTCATGAAAATGATTGCGCAGGAGAATAATATTGCTCAGCAGGATGTTACTAAAAAGGGACGAGCATCTCATATGTTGATAGGGAGGATCCAATAATGACGGAACATGATATTGTGGTTGTCGGCGGTGGGCCTGCCGGCATGGCAGCGGCCGTTGCCGCCTATGATAAGGGAATAACGGATGTTGTTATTTTAGATCGGGAAGAAAGCCTTGGCGGAATTTTGCGTCAGTGTATTCATAACGGTTTTGGCTTACATAAGCTCGGTCGCGAATTAACCGGACCGGAATATGCGGCCGTGTATGCCGACATGGTAAAAGAACGCGGAATTACCGTATATCACGAAACGATGGTTACTGATATTACCAAGGATAAAGTGGTAACAGCCACAAACCGAAACGGAATTCTGAAGATTCAGGCAAAAGCCGTTATTTTGGCTATGGGCTGCCGTGAACGCAGCCGAGGAGCCTTAAATATTTGCGGCACCCGACCCGCAGGCATCTATAGTGCGGGTACGGCACAAAAACTGATCAATTGCGAAGGATATATGGTCGGTAAAAAGGTAGTTATCCTTGGTTCGGGTGATATCGGTTTGATCATGGCGCGCCGTATGTCGCTGGAGGGTGCTAAGGTTGAGGCGGTCTGTGAACTGATGAGCTATTCGGGCGGTCTGACAAGAAATATCGTGCAATGCTTGTATGATTATGATATTCCGCTTTATCTAAGTACAACGGTTGTAGAAATTCACGGCAAAGAGAGAGTGACGGGCGTAACGGTAGCTCAAGTAGATGATCATCGCCAGGAGATTCCCGAAACCCGCCGATTCATTGAATGTGATACCCTGTTGCTTTCCTGCGGATTAATTCCGGAAAATGAATTAACCCAAGCAGCAGGAATCTGCATGGACGGCATAACCGGCGGTGCCGTTGTGGACCAGAATCGTCAGACCAGTATTGCCGGTATTTTTGCCTGCGGTAATGTTCTTCAGGTACATGATTTGGTAGACTATGTGTCCGATGAAGCCGAGATGGCGGGTATCGGAGCGGCGGATTATGTTATGGGCGTTCAAGAGTCTGATATGTCCGTTTCTACCAAAGCCGGTAGCGGTGTACGCTATGTCCTTCCTCAACGCGTGAACAAAAACGGGAAAGATGTTTCTTTGTTCTTGCGCGTAGATCAGCCGTACGGGAAAGTAAGATTCATCGTATATTCTAAAGATGAAGTGTTGGTGAATGCTATGCGGTTAAAAGCCGCACCCGGTGAAATGGAAAAAATACGTATTCCGGCTGATAAGTTGGCAAACGCAGAGGAATTGACAGTAAGTCTGGAGGAGATCAAATGAAAAGAGAACTAACGTGTATTATATGCCCAAGAGGTTGTTCTTTGCAGGTGGAAATATGCGGGGATGAAGTAAAGGTAAGCGGTAACGCCTGTCCCAAAGGTGCTACCTACGGCCATGATGAATGTTTACACCCGACTCGTACCGTTACCTCTATCGTGCGGGTATCCAATCGGGAGGATACCATGGTCAGCGTTAAAACAGCCGAGCCGATTCCTAAAGAGAATATATTCGATCTGATGAAAATAATTCGGTCGACATCTGTGCAAGCCCCCGTTGTGATTGGGGATGTAATTTGTAAAAATGTATACGGAACCGATGTAATTGCCACAAAGGCGATTGATTAATGAAAAAGCATACAATCCATTGCGGATTGTATGCTTTTTTGTATGGATAAACTTGCAACAACAGTAAAAATGTTATATGATATAGGTAATATTATTGGAGTTGTGTGCATGAGTATACTTGATGTTAAAAATCTAACCCATACCTTTGGCGATAAAAAACTGTTTAACGATACCGGTATGTCGCTGTTTCAAGGCGATAAAATGGGGTTAACCGGATTAAATGGTGCGGGCAAAACCACATTTATTCAAATGTTGATTGGGGAACTGATACCGGATAAAGGAAGTATTCGTTGGAATCCCAAGTGTAAAGTCAGTTATTTGGATCAGCAGGTTGGGGTTAAGGAAAAGAAAACGGTGTATCAATTTCTGGAGGGCGCTTTTGCGGATCTTATTGAAACGGAACGCCGTCTTCAGGAAGTAAATGCCAAAATTGCACAAACAACCGATGATAATGAATTGTATAAACTGTATATGCGTGCCGGTGCGATGCAAGAAGATCTGGAAAGCCGTAATTTCTACGGAATAAAAAGCCAGATCGATAAGATTGCCCACGGATTAAGTATACAAGCTTTTGGTATGGATACGCCGCTAAGTAACCTGAGCGGCGGACAACGCATTCGTGTATTATTAGCCAAAATGTTGTTGGAAAATCCCGATGTGTTGATCCTGGATGAGCCGACAAACTTTCTGGACAAGGAAAATATCGACTGGTTAATTAAGTATCTGACAGGCTTTAAGGGGGCTTTTATTTTAGTTAGCCATGATTTTGATTTTTTAAATCGGGTTGTCAATTGCATCGTCGATATTGAGTTTGGAAAAATGACTCGATTTAACGGCGATTATAAAAGCTTTGTTACCCAAAAAGAGGGAAAACACCAAGAATATATTAAACAATATAATGCTCAACAAAAAGAAGTAGCGGCATTAGAGGATTATATCAATCGCAATATTGTTCGTGCCTCCACATCGGCGATGGCCAAGAGCCGACGCAAGAAGTTGGAAAAGATGGAGCTTATGGAGAAGCCGAATGAAGTTCCGCCGCCAACCTTTCAGTTTTCTTTTTCGGCTCCGGTTGGTAAAACAGTATTGTGGGTGAACGATCTTGAGGTGGGCTACGATCAACCGTTACTGCCGAAAATCAATTTTATTTTGCGTTTAGGTGAAAAAATAGCCGTTACCGGTTTCAATGGCATAGGGAAAACGACCTTTTTGAAGTCAATTTGTGGCTTTTTAGCACCGATTTCTGGCAGTTTTAAGTATGCAGATCGGCTAAAAATAGGCTATTATGAGCAAGAAAATGTATGGGAAGACGCTACTTTATCGCCATTTCAGGAAATAAAAAACTGTTTTCCGCGCCTAAATGATAAAGAAGTGCGGTCCGCATTGGCTCGATGTGGACTGAAAAATGCACTTATGACTCAAAAACTGTCCACGCTATCCGGCGGGGAACAGGCTAAAGTTAAGATCTGTAAATTAACATTGGATTCTTTTGGATTATTGGTTTTGGACGAGCCGACAAACCATCTGGATGTTATGGCCATCGAACAACTGAAAACGGCGATCGATGCCTTTGAGGGTAGTGTCATTTTTGTTTCTCACAGTAAGGAATTTTGCGAGCAAGTGGCTGACCGCACATTCGATTTTGAATCCCTGTTTGATTAAGGAGTAAACGATATGGTTTCAAAAATTTATTCTGCCGGCACGGATGGGATCAGCGGTTACCTTGTTGAGGCAGAAATTGATGTATCCCAAGGATTACCGTCTTTTGATATTGTGGGTTTGCCGGACGCGGCAGTAAAAGAATCGAAAGAACGTGTGCGCTCTGCGGTTAAAAATTGCGGCTACGAGATGCCGACGCGCCGAATAACGGTTAATTTAGCGCCGGCTGATAAGCGCAAGGAGGGAGCAGTTTTTGATCTCCCTATCCTTATTGGACTACTGCAAGCATCGGGTCAGCTTTTGGCTGATCTGAATCAGACGGCGTTTATAGGGGAATTATCCCTTTCCGGTGATATTCGTCCGATCTATGGAGTGTTACCCATTGTTATTTCGCTAAAAGAGGCAGGAGTAAAACGGGTGTTTGTGCCGCTGGATAATGCCGATGAAGCTTCAATCGTTCAAGGTATTGATGTATATCCCGCTGAGCATGTGATTCGCGTGATTGACCACCTGCTGAATGTTTCGCCCATTCCGGTTGCCATGCCGCGGGAAGATATGTATTTGAATGATGAGATCTATCCGCTGGATTTTGCCGATGTTGCCGGTCAATTTTTACCAAAGAAAGCATTGGAAACGGCAGCGGCCGGCGGACACAATATCTTATTGATCGGGCCGCCCGGATCCGGTAAAAGTATGCTAGCCAAACGTTTACCGTCGATCTTGCCGGATATGACACAGGAAGAAGCCATTGAGGCAACAAAAATTCATTCCATTTCCGGCTTGCTGTCGCCGTCACATCCAATGGTGAATAAACGGCCGTTCCGTGCTCCGCACCATACCATATCCTACGCAGGTATGGCGGGTGGAGGCAGTAATCCGCGACCGGGTGAAATTTCATTGGCGCATCACGGCGTGTTATTTTTGGATGAATTGCCGGAATATCCGAAAAATGTATTAGAGGTACTGCGTCAGCCGTTAGAGGACGGCAAGGTTCGCATTGCCCGCGCCAGCCAAACAGTAGAATATCCGTGTAATTTTATGCTGGTTTGTGCCATGAACCCCTGCCGTTGCGGTTTTTTAGGACACCCGACAAAGGCATGTAAATGTTCTCCGAATGAGATTGATCGATATGTGAGTAAGATATCGGGACCGCTATTGGACCGTATTGATATTCAAATTGAGGTCCCTGCCGTTTCATATGGTGACCTAACCAATCAGAATCGGGGAGAGTCTTCGTCGGAGATCAAAAACCGTGTCAATCAGGCCAGAAAAATTCAACAGGAACGCTATCGCGGTACGGGAGTAACTTGTAATGCGGATATTCAAGGAGATTTAATTAAGAAATATTGCATGCCCACTCCGTCAGCATCGAAATTGCTGCAAACAATCTTTGAGAAGTTGACTCTTTCTGCACGCGGATACGATCGGATATTGAAAGTTTCGCGCACGATTGCTGATTTAAAAGGTCACGAATTTATCATGGAAGATGACATTGCTGAGGCGTCGCAATACCGTGCTTTGGATAAAAAATATTTCCACTCGCACCGATAATGAATAATCCACATGTTGACATAAAAACTGTGGATAACCCTGTGGAAATAGTGGAAAAGCATGTATTTCATGACCTTTTTCGATAAAATGAGAGTCATTACTTATCATTATAACAAAACATTATGTAAACAAATGAGGGTAAAATGAATTCAAAAAATATTGAACATGCATTGTATATGGAAAACCTGCTTGTCAACGGATTGGAAGAGGATGTTGATATCACATCCGTGACCTATGATTCTCGGCAGGTGACTCCCGGTTGTTTATTTATCTGCAAAGGACAAACGTTTAAAGAGGAATATCTGGTATCGGCCATAAAACAGGGGGCGGTAGCCTATTTATCCGAGAAGAAATATGATGTTCCGGCACTCGGTATGATCGTAACCAATATCCGTAAAGCTATGGCAATTGCTACGGCCTGTTATTATGAAAATCCTTCTCTTGATTTGAATGTGATAGGGATAACGGGAACAAAAGGAAAAACCACAACGGCGTTTATAACCCGCGCGCTTTTATCTGCAAGCGGAAAGCGTTTTGGTTTGATCAGCTCGGTCATGACAGATACGGGCCGAACCTGTGAAGAATCTCATCTGACAACGCCTGAATCTCCTGATCTGCAAAAAATGCTTCATGAGATGCGGGAAGAGAAGTTGTCCGGTGTGGTTATGGAGGTTTCGTCACAGGGATTGGCTTATGATCGCGTTCTGGGCGTAAAATTTGCTTCGTCAGCGTTTTTGAATATAGGGCAGGATCATATCAGCCCTATTGAGCATAAGACGTTTGATGAGTATTTTGGTGCTAAAAAACGCATATTCGCTTTGAGCGGTCGTGTATGCATCAATATAGACGATGAGTTTTCAAAAGATATGTTAGCGGCAGCTCGGCAACAAGATTGCGATATTATTACTTTTGGATTTTCGGAGAATGCGGATGTTCGGGCGTATGATTTGACTAGAAAAGGGGATTGTACGGTATTTCGGGTAAAAACCGCTGCATTTGACCGACAGTTTACCTTGCCGTTGATTGGTGCCTTTAACGTATACAATGCGTTGGCGGCTATCTGTCTGTGCATGAACATCATGTCGGTCGACGATATGGTAAAAGGCATGAAATCGGTTCGCGTTCCCGGGCGCATGGAAGTCATACAAAAGAAAGATATTACAGTGATTGTGGACTATGCGCATAATAAACTCAGTTTTGAAAGTTTGTTTACGGATATGCGAAAGGAATACCCCGGTCGCCGGTTAATCAGTATCTATGGTTGTCCCGGTGGTAAGGCCTATCTGCGGCGCACGGATCTGGGGGAAGTATCCGGTAAATTGGCGGATCACACGATCTTAACGGCCGAGGATCCGAATTTTGAAGATGTAGAGCAGATCAACAGGGAGATCGGAGAGCATATATCGGCTGTTGGCGGTAGTTTCCAATCCATTCCCGATCGGGAGCAGGCAATCAAGACAGCTATCTTGCAGGCGCAAGCCGGTGATGTTGTTATTATTACAGGGAAAGGGGAGGAAACCTATCAAAAGGTCAATGGCGTTTACGAGCCTTTTGAGGGGGATATCCCTCTGTCTGCAAAATATTTAGCGCAACGATAAAAGGAAGGACAGTGTCCTTCCTTTTTTACATGAGTTGATGGCTTTTTAATGCCTTTTTTAATTGTTTTCGATAGGCATCGTTCATTTCGCATAGCGGCAATCGGCATTCCCCGACATCGAAGCCCATAAGATTGAGGGCCTCTTTTACCGGAATGGGATTTACCTGACAGAACAATGCATCAATCAAGTCCATCCACTCCACCTGCATGGATTGACAGGTATCAATATGATCATGAATAAACAATCGGTACATTTCATGGCATGGCCGAGGCAGAATATTGGCAATGACTGAAATAATACCTTTGGCACCGATCGAAAGCATAGGGAGATAGCAGTCGTCATTTCCCGAATAGATATCAAGAGCATCTCCGCAAAGGCGTATGGTGCGCAAAACGGCAGCCATGTTTCCCGACGCCTCTTTGGTGGCTACAATATTGGGATGTTTGGATAATTCCAAATAGGTTTCGGGGTGAATGTTTACGGTCGTACGTGACGGAACATTATAAAGGATACAGGGAATTTTAACGCTATCGGCAATGGTGGTATAATGTCGAACGAGTCCTTCCTGGGTGGCTTTATTGTAATAGGGAGTTACCAGTAACAGGGCATCTGCGCCGCACTTTTGAGCCTGCTTGGATAAAGAAACCGCCAAAGCGGTGTCATTGCATCCGGTTCCGGCAATGACAGGAATGCGCCCGGCGGTTTGATCGATAACGGTATGTATCGTATTTATTTTTTCATCATAGGTAAGGGTGGAAGATTCACCGGTGGTTCCGCATACAATGATGGCGTCGGTTTGCTGATCAATCTGCCAATCGGTTAATTCGCGAAGTTTGGAGTGGTTGACAGCGCCGGAACGATCAAAGGGCGTTACCAAGGCTACGCCGGATCCGGTGAAAACGGGTTTTGACATATAGGATTCTCCTAAATCAAATATACCCCTTTGCGCACAGCAATTCAGCCATGAGTACGCCACCGCCTGCGGCACCGCGCAGGGTGTTATGCGACAGGCAAACGAACTTATAATCGTACTGTTTGTCAGCTCTCAAACGACCGATGGAAACGGCCATGCCGTTTTCAAGGTTACGGTCCAGCTTGGTCTGCGGACGATCCGGCTGATCAAAATAGTTTAGGAACTGTTTGGGTGCGCTCGGAAGGTTCAATTTTTGCGGTTCGCCGGAAAATTCATTCCAGCGACGGATAATTTCTTCTTCCGATGTTTTTTCTTTCAATTTTACAAATACGGCGGCAATATGTCCATCGGTTACCGGTACACGCAGACACTGGGATGTGATGGAGGGGGTTGTAGCGGGAACAATGACGCCGTCTTTGATCTCGCCCCAGATCTTCAGCGGTTCGTTCTCACTCTTTTCCTCTTCGCCGCCGATGTAGGGGATCACATTATCTACCATTTCCGGCCAGGTTTCAAAATTCTTACCGGCGCCGGATATGGCCTGATAGGTGCAGGCGAGAACTTCGGTAATACCGAGATCCATCAGCGGATGCAGGGCGGGAACATAGCTCTGCAAGGAGCAGTTGGATTTCACGGCGATGAAGCCGCGCTTGGTGCCTAAACGGGCACGCTGATTCTCGATAACCGCAGCATGATCGGCATTGATCTCGGGAATGATCATAGGGACATCGGCCGTGCCTCTATGTGCGCTGTTGTTGGACATAACCGGGCATTCCAGTTTGGCGTAGCGTTCTTCAAGGGCTTTGATTTCGTCCTTTTTCATATTGACGGCGCAAAAGACAAAATCAACCGAGGAAGCAATGGTAGGAGCATCCTGATCGGCATCCAGAACGACCATATCGGCAACGTCTTCGGGAATAGCCTGCGCCATCATCCAGCGATTGCCGACGGCATCCCGATAGGTTTTGCCGGCTGAGGAGCTGCTGGCGGCCAAACATTTAATGTGGAACCAAGGGTGATTGGCGAGCAATGTGATAAAACGCTGACCAACCATTCCGGTGGCGCCGATGATTCCGACTTGATAACTTTTCATTTTCTTTTCTCCATTCTTGATTTAACTTAAATAATCGGTTGAAATATCACGTTATTTAGTGTATAATACATTGAAACAATGAGATATCGACCAAATATTTAAAATAATACTACGATTCTTTTATTTTGTCAATGCTTCTGAGGTGTTTCCATGAATCGAAAAGACTTTTATTATGATTTACCGCAAGAATTAATTGCGCAAACGCCTGCGGAAAATCGTGATCAATCCCGCCTGCTGATCTATCATATGCAAAATAAAGAGATAATAGACAGTGTTTTTCATAACATTGTGGATTACATACAGCCCAATGATTGCTTGATCGTTAATAATTCCAAGGTTATTCCTGCCCGTCTTTTCGGTGAAAAAGAAGGGGGAGGAGCCCATGTTGAGATTTTCCTGCTCAATATGAAACATGATAACATTTGGGAAGTTATGGTGCGCCCGGGAAAACGTTTAAAACCCGGCGCAGTTGTCAATATTGGTGATGGACGGTTATCTTGTGAAATTCTTGAAGTGGTCGAGGGCGGAAATCGGTTGGCACGTTTCGATTATCAGGGAAATTTTTACGAAATATTGGACGAGATCGGTAATATGCCGTTGCCGCCGTACATTACGGAGCATTTAGAAGATAACAGTCGGTATCAAACGGTATACGCTAAGGATATTGGTTCGGCTGCCGCTCCGACTGCTGGACTTCATTTTACCGATGAGTTGCTTACCACACTCAAAAATAAGGGTGTGGGGATCGGTTACGTGACTTTGCATATCGGATTGGGAACATTTCGACCTGTAAAGGTGGATAACATTACAGATCATAAAATGCACACCGAACACTACGTCTTGCCGCAAGAAACGGTAGATTTGATCAGGAAAACCAAGGAAAAGGGTGGACGGGTCATTGCGGTTGGTACGACAAGTTGCCGCACGTTAGAGGGCGTGGTTCGAAATCGCGGGCAACTGGTGGCTGATAGTGGGAGTACGGATATTTTTATTTATCCGGGATACAAGTTTCAGGTTATTGATGCCTTAATTACGAATTTCCACCTGCCGGAAAGCACCTTACTGATGTTGATTTCGGCGCTGGCAGGACGAGAAGAAGTGATGAGAGCATATCAGCATGCGATTGAAGAGCGGTATCGGTTCTTTAGTTTTGGCGATGCCTGCTTTTTTGAATAAGGAGACTATATGTATACACTGTTAAAACAGGAAAACAAAGCCAGACGCGGACGATTTGAAACGGTACACGGTACGGTTCAGACGCCTGCGTTTATGAATGTAGCGACATGCGGTGCGATTCGCGGCGGATTATCCTCGCTTGATCTGGTGGATGTTGGTTGTCAAGTGGAATTGTGCAATACCTACCATTTGCATCTTCGTCCGGGTGACAACGTTGTGAAGGAAATGGGAGGATTACATAAATTTATTCATTGGGATCGCCCAATCTTAACAGACAGTGGTGGATTTCAGGTGTTTTCATTATCCTCTTTGCGAAAGATCGATGAGTCCGGTGTTCATTTTGCTTCTCATATTGATGATCGTCGATTATTTATTGGGCCTGAGGAAAGCATGCAAATACAATCCAATCTTGCATCTACCATTGCCATGGCGTTTGATGAATGTATTGAAAATCCGGCTCCGTATGATTATGTAAAAAAATCATGCGAACGAACGACGAGATGGTTGCATCGTTGTAAGACGGAGATGGAGCGACTGAACCGGTTGCCGGATACAATCAATAAAAATCAGATGCTGTTTGGCATTAATCAGGGCAGTACATACGAGGATCTTCGTATTGCTCATATGAAAGAAATTGTCGAATTGGATCTGGATGGGTATGCCATCGGTGGTCTTGCTGTCGGAGAAACGGCCGATGAGATGTATCGCATTATTGATGCCGTTGAGCCTTATATGCCCCAAAACAAACCGCGGTATTTGATGGGTGTCGGCACTCCTGTTAATATTTTGGAAGGAGTAGCGCGAGGGGTTGATTTGTTTGATTGTGTAATGCCCAGCCGCAATGCGCGGCATGGTACGCTCTTTACCAGCCAAGGGATTATCAATATCAATAATCAAAAATATATTACCGATGAATCGCCCATTGATCCGGAGTGCGATTGTCATACCTGCCGAAATTTCAGTAAGAGTTATGTGCGACATTTGTTTAAGGCAAATGAAATTTTAGGTATGCGTCTGGCAACGATACACAATCTGCATTTTTATAATAAACTTATGGAGCGGATTCGTTTGGCATTGGATGAGGGATATTTTTATGATTTGAAAGATGAACTTTTAGTGAAAATCGGAAAGCGCATCTAAAAAGGGTTGCTTGTTATTAAATTTTATTGTATAATGAGATGAAAATTTTGGAGGTTAGATTTATGAGCAATATGTTAAGAATCGGAAGTTTGTTCCTGTCTTCGGGTGCACCTGCAGGAGACGGTAGTATGGGTAGTATGTGGCCCATGCTGATTATGTTGGTTGTTATGTTTGTGGCTTTGTATTTCTTTGCGATCCGTCCGCAAAAGAAACGCCAAAAAGAAGAAGAAGCCATGCGTAACAGCATTGATATCGGTGATCAGATTACTACCATCGGCGGTATGACCGGTCGTATCATTGCTACCAATGATGCGGATGATGAAGTTATTTTTGAAACGGGTAGTAACAAATCTCGCATAACCCTGAAGCGTTGGGCGATCCAGGGTAAAGTAGTGGAAGAAGTTGAAGATGATAAAAACGATAAAACAGTTGCAGAGGATAAGCCGGTAAAGACAAAGAAGTCCAAGAAGACTGATAAGTAAGCGGAGGAATACGAATATGAACATGAAATTCCTTCTGGCCGGCAACGGTGGCGGAGGCAGTATGATCATTGTCATGATCTTGATGTTTGCCGTTATGTATTTCTTTACCATCCGCCCGCAGAAAAAGCGTGAGAAAGAAGAGGCCGCCATGCGCAGCAGTGTGGATATCGGTGATAAGATCATTACAATCGGTGGCGTTTCCGGTGTCGTGATTACGGCAAAAGACGGCGATGAAGAGATCGTAATAGAAACCGGAGGCGATAAGACTC
>JAZNYQ010000064.1:0-5649 GCA_045594545.1 Eubacteriales bacterium
TGCCGATGATGCCGATGGAACCGGCAAAAGCAGTGAGCAGGGTACGGCCCAGCTTGGTGCGCAGGTTGTTAAAGCTGAGAGAGAGGGCGGTCCAGAAGGACATGGAGATCTTTCTGTGCTTTTTTGGCTGTACGATGATGTCATCTTCATGGAAAGGATTGGAGTCACTGACGATATGTCCGTCCAGCAACCGTACGATCCGGGTGGAGTAGCTTTCAGCCAACTCCGGGTTGTGGGTAACCATGATCACCAACTTTTCCTTGGCGATCTCCTTGAGCAGTTCCATTACCTGCACGCTCGTCTCGGTATCCAGTGCCCCCGTCGGCTCATCGGCCAGAATAATATCGGGATCGTTAACCAGTGCACGGGCAATCGCCACACGCTGCATCTGCCCGCCCGACATCTCACCCGGTTTCTTCTTTAACTGATCGCCCAATCCAACGGCAATTAGGGCCTTGGTAGCACGGGCACGGCGCTCGCTCGCCTTAACGCCCGACAGCGTCAGCGCCAACTCCACGTTTTTGAGCACCGTCTGGTGCGGAATGAGGTTATAAGACTGAAAAACAAACCCGATCGAATGGTTACGATAGGCGTCCCAGTCCCGATCCTTGTAGTCCTTGGTGGACGTGCCGTTGATGATCAGATCCCCGTCGGTGTAGCCGTCAAGCCCGCCAATGATATTGAGCATGGTCGTCTTGCCGCAACCCGAGGGGCCGAGGATGGATACAAATTCATTTTTCCGAAACGAGAGGGAAATGCCCTTGAGGGCATGAACCGAATTTTCGCCCGCCTCGTACGTCTTTTTGATATTCTTTAACTGTAGCATACCATCAGTCCTTTCTGCTATCATTATAATATAGGAAAAGGGGGTAGAAAATCAACAGTTTATGAACGAAAGGTGAGAAATAGCTGAAAAAAGGACAGCCACGAGCCCGTGGCTGTCCTTTTTTCATATAGCCCCTCTTTGCTGCCTTTTTCTACCGGTATTATACCATGGATTTGCGGTTTTGTAAATGCCAAAAGAAAAATTTTTATTCTGATGAAAGAAAAGGTTGCAACGGGAAAAACTATGATGTATAATAAAGTGTTCTTAATTTAACACATATTTTCCAAAGAAATCGAGGGATCTGTATGGAAGAAAAAATGAGAAGAGTAGGCACTGTGTCCCGTGGCATCCGCTGCCCGATCATCCGTGAGGGTGACGATCTGGCTACCATCGTGGCCGATAGCGTACTGGCCGCCGCTGAGAGCGAAGGCTTTGCTATGCGGGATCGTGATGTTATCTCCATTACCGAATCCATCGTCGCTCGCGCACAGGGCAACTATGCGAGTGTGGACGATATTGCTGCCGATGTGAAAAACAAACTCGGCGGAGGCACCGTTGGTGTGCTCTTCCCGATCTTGTCCCGCAACCGTTTTGCCATCTGCCTGCGCGGCATTGCCAAAGGCGCATCCAAAATTGTGTTGCAGCTGAGCTACCCGTCCGATGAGGTGGGCAACTCTCTGGCCACGTATGATCTAATCGATGCCGCCGGCATCAATCCGTATACCGACGTGCTCTCGCTCGAGCGTTATCGTGAGGTCTTCGGCGTGCAGAAGCTGGAGTTCACCGGCGTGGACTATGTGGAGTACTACGGCAATCTCATTCAGGAGATGGGCGCCGAGGTCGAGATCATCTTCGCCAACCAGCCCAAAGCCATCCTCGATTATACCGATACGGTTTTAACTTGCGATATCCATACCCGTGCCCGCACCAAGCGTCTGCTTAAAGCGGCAGGGGCTAAAGTGGTCTATGGTCTGGACGAAATTCTCAACGCTCCCGTCAACGGTTCGGGCTGTAATGAGAAATACGGTCTGCTCGGCTCCAATAAATCCACCGAAGACAAGGTAAAACTCTTCCCCCGCGAGTGTCAAGGTTTGGTGCTGGATATTCAGAAGAAGATTTTTGATGCCACCGGCAAGCACGTCGAAGTCATGGTGTATGGCGACGGCGCCTTCAAAGATCCGCAGGGTAAGATCTGGGAGCTGGCCGATCCGGTCGTTTCCCCCGCCTTTACCGACGGGCTGATCGGCACCCCCAACGAGTTGAAACTTAAATATCTGGCCGATAACGATTTCAAGGATCTGTCGGGCGAGGAACTGAGAAAAGCGATTTCCGAGTCCATCAAGGCCAAGGACGGCAACCTCAAAGGCAACATGGCGGCACAGGGTACCACCCCCCGTCAGTTGACCGATCTGATCGGTTCGCTGTGCGATCTCACCAGCGGTTCGGGTGATAAGGGTACTCCCGTTGTCCTCGTACAAGGCTATTTCGACAACTATACCAACTAAACCCTATCAAATCCCCGAAAGTTTGGCTTTTGGGGATTTTTAATAACAATTACTGATTTCGGAGTCATCATGAATCCATCATTGTTTTCTTATATTAAAAAATGTCCTACTGCCTATCATGCGGCAGACTTTGCCCGTAACGCCTTGCTGGAGGCAGGATTTATCCAACTGCAAGAATCGGACGAGTGGAAGATCGAGCCGAACGGACGGTATTTCGTCATGCGCGGCGGCTCGGCGCTGATCGCCTTTGTGGCGGGCGGCAACGGGTATCGTATCACCGCCTCTCACGGTGACAGTCCGGCCTTGGCCGTCAAATGGCATAAAGAGGATCTGGCGGTGGAAGTGTACGGCGGCATGATCATGAGCAGTTGGATGGATCGTCCTTTGTCCTGCGCCGGTCGGGTCAGCTTGCGTACCGAGCAGGGTTTGGAAACCCGCTTGGTTGATCTGAAAGAGCCGGTGGCGATTATCCCTCATGTCGCCATTCATTTAGACCGTGCGGTTAACGACGGCGAGAAGATCAACCCGTCGGTCGATCTGCAACCGCTTGGCGCGTCGCTTGCGGAGCGCATCGAGGGCGATGTGGTCGATGCCGATCTGATCTTGTATAACCCGCAGGAAGGGCAGGTGATCGGGGATATGATCACCGCCCCCCGACTCGATGACCTGCAATGCGCCTTTGCTTCCCTTACCGCCTTTTTGGCTGAGCCTCATGCGGGCAATGTCTATGTCCTATTTGATAACGAAGAGGTAGGAAGCATGACCCGACAGGGCGCCGCTTCCGACTTTCTGGCTTCTGTCTTGGAGCGTTTGGGCGACCGTCCCCGCAAATTAGCCAAGAGTTTTCTGGTCAGCTGCGATAACGCCCATGCCGCCCACCCCCATCATAAGGAAAAGGCGGATGATGGAGCACCCGTTACCCTAAACGGCGGGGTGGTCATTAAGCACAACGCCAACCGCAAGTATACCACCGAGGGCATCACCTCTGCCGTCTTCGAGGAGATCTGCCGCAAAGCGGGCGTACCCGTTCAGCATTACTACAACCGTCCCGATCAGGCGGGCGGATCTACCTTAGGTGCCATTTTGTCTAATCAGGTATCGGTGCCGATGGTGGATATCGGCTGTCCCCAGTTGGCCATGCACTCCTGTCTGGAAACTTCGGGCGCACAGGCCACCGAACAGATGGTGCAGGCACTCAAAGCCTTCTATCAAGCAAAGGAGAGCGACTATGCTGGTATTTGAAAACGATTATTCGGAGGGGTGCCATCCCCGAATCTTAGAAAGATTGACCCAAACCAATTTCGAGAAGCAGGTCGGCTATGGCTTTGATGACTATTGCGAATCGGCTAAGAAAAAAATTGCCGCCGCCTGCCAAAAGGACGTGGACGTCTGGTTCCTGTCGGGCGGTACGCAAACCAATCGCATTGTCATATCGAATATGATCGATGCGTATCAATCGGTGGTAGCGGCCGATACCGGTCACATCAATGTGCACGAGGCGGCCGCTATTGAAAGTGCGGGACGCAAGGTGCAGTTGTTGCCTCATGTGGACGGAAAATTGCCGGCGGAAAGTCTGAAACGGATGCTGGTAGACTTTTATGCCGACGATCACCACGACCATTGCCCCTTCCCCGGCATGGTTTACATATCCCACCCCACCGAGTACGGCACCCTATATTCCAAAGCCGAACTAACGGCACTGGCCGAAGTTTGTCGGGAGTATGATATGCCTCTGTATATGGACGGCGCGCGGTTGGGCTACGCACTGGCCTGCCCCGAGTCCGACCTGACCTTGCCCGAAATAGCCGACTTGTGCGACGTCTTTTATATCGGCGGCACCAAGGTAGGTGCGCTGTGCGGCGAAGCGCTGGTCTTTACGAAAAATAATACTCCCTCTCATTTTCTGGCAAGAGTCAAGCAACAAGGGGGATTGTTGGCAAAAGGACGGCTGCTGGGCATCCAGTTTGATACCCTGTTTACCGATGGCTTATATGAGCAATTAGGGGCTCATGCCATCGCTATGGCAGCCAAATTACGGGCTGTTTTTGAGCAAAAAGGGTACGATTTTCATCAAAATTCGCCCACAAATCAACTGTTTGTGGTGCTGAAAAATGAAAAAATGGAGCAATTACGCCCCTTTGTGCGCTTTAGTTTTTGGGAAAAGAAAGGGGAAACCCACTCGGTTGTGCGCTTTGCCACCGGTTGGGCCACCCTCGAATCGGACATAGATGAACTGGAGAAATTACTGTAAAGGAGAACACAATCATGGGATTTTTAAGCGGAAAGACGGTTATCATTACCGGCGGCGGCCGTGCGGTATTGGCCAACGGCAAAGCCGGTAGTATCGGATACGGTATCGCCACGGCTTATGCTAAAGAGGGTGCGAATATCGTGATCACCGGCCGTAATGTTACGAAATTAGAAGAGGCAAAAGAAGAACTGGAACGTCTGTACGGCGTAAAAGTGTTGCCGATACAGGCCGATATTTCAGCCGGTGCCGATAATGCGGCCATTGCCGCCGACGTCGTGGCCAAAACGGTGGAAACCTTTGGCGGTGTGGATGTGCTGATCAACAATGCGCAGGCCTCGGCCTCGGGTGTCACCATTGCCGACCATACGGTAGAGCAGTTCGATCTGGCCATCTATTCGGGGCTGTATGCGACTTTCCATTATATGCAGGCTTGCTATCCTTACCTCAAGGAGAGCAAGGGTACGGTTATCAACTTTGCTTCGGGCGCCGGATTGTTCGGCAACTATGGGCAGTGCTCCTATGCCGCCGCCAAGGAAGGCATCCGCGGCATGACCCGTGTGGCCGCTTCCGAATGGAGCAAGGATGGCATCAATGTTAATGTCATTTGCCCGCTGGCTTGGCCGGCGCCGTTGGAAAATTTCAAAAACGCCTACCCCGATGCCTTTGATAAGAATGTGCATACCCCGCCGATGGGCTATTTCGGGGATCCAGAAACCGATATCGGCCGTGCCTGTGTCAGTTTGGCTCACCCCGATTTTAAATACATGACGGGTGAAACGCTCACCCTTGAAGGCGGATTGGGCTTGCGCCCGTAAACGGATGAAAAAAGAGGATAGCATGGAATTTTGCGTATTATCAAAAGAAGAATATCGTGCCTTTTTTAACGGACATCCGCAGGCATCCTTTATGCAGTCGGTCCAGATATGACAGATGAAAGAGGAAACGGGCATCCGTATTCATTTTGTCGGTGTCAAGCAGGGCGATCAGGTTGTGGCGGGCGCCATGATACAAGAAGAACGCATCCAACTGGGGTTACGTCGGTTTTATGCGCCCCGTGGCCTGCTGGT
>JAZNYQ010000065.1:0-3038 GCA_045594545.1 Eubacteriales bacterium
TATATCACACTTATGATCTGCAATTTTACATTTATAGAGGATTTCAGTATGTCCGTTTCAGCAATTTCCGCTCTTCGTCTTAAAATGGTATTTAGCGCTGTTTCAAATAGATTCTGAATGAAGACGATCGCAACAGATCCATTCTTCAAATTCTCTACAAAACTCTCTTCGTTTAATTCATCGGTACCTGAATCTTCATAATGGATCACATTGTTATTTGTCATTTTTGCAATTTGATCTTCAATGATCTCTATGGACACTTTTTCAAAATTCAAAAAGATACCAAATGCCATTCCCACACCACTTTCCTTTCTAAATCATCAAACTGAGCTGTTGCAAATTTTACAATAATTGCCTCTCATTTCGATAAAAACCATTTATCTAAAATTATTCTTATTATACAACCGGCTTACAATCCTTGTCAACTGACCGCCCGTCGGATCGTTTCTATCAACAATTTTCCTACAGAAAAAAGATACATATCCGTTTCCGTCGCATCATAGACTGTAGCAAAACCCGTTTAAGGGAGGGCTACGGTGAAAGGACAGCCGGAGGATCGGGCCATCGAACTGGCCCATTACATAATCGAGAACGGGGCGACGGTGCGAGCCGCCGCCAAAAGGTACGGCATTTCCAAAAGTACGGTACATAAGGATATCACCGAACGGTTACCGAGAATCAGCGGCGGCTTGGCTTCGCAGGTCAAAAAGGTACTGGATTACAATAAAGCACAACGCCACCTTCGAGGCGGCGAGGCCACTAAACACAAATATGAACGGATCGCCTCGGTAAAAAACAAATAAAGCGGCATATTCTGCCGCTTTTTCTTGTTATTTCGGCACCGATATGGTATAGTATTGCCGAGGTGATATCATGACACTATCCTTAGAATCACTGGCGGCACTGGCTCACGGCGTATCCTATTACACCATTGAGAATGACCGCTTGCAACTCCATCGACTAACGGCCGAACAGGAAGATTTTCTACGGATAACCGACCCAACCCGCCTGCTGCGCGCTTGTTGCCCATCGGGTGTGACATTGGAATTTTCCACCACAAGCACCACCCTTACCCTATCTGCACTCGTTGGCTCTTACATTGGTCGGCCGCACTACTGTTTTAGCGTATTTGTCAACGGCAAGCGCATTGGCGGCATGGAAGGAGAGGCTCCTATCGGAGCGTCAGATTCTTTTGAGGGTACGATGATGCTGGGCAACGGAGAGAAAGAGGTTGTCATTCAAATGCCAAACCTTATTTCCTGCGAATTGATCGGCTTAACGTTGGACGCTCCCGCTACTCCCCTGCCCAAACGGGCCTGTAAGCTGCTTTTGTTGGGCGACTCGATTACGCAAGGTTATGATTCCACCTATCCCGAAGAAGTATACGCTGTAAAGTTAAGCCGCTTTCTTAATGCCGAGGTACGCAATCGATCCATCGCCGGCGAATATTTTCGCCCGACCTATGCCACCTACCGTGATGAATTTGAGCCCGATCTTATTACCGTGGCCTACGGCACCAACGACTGGAGCCACAAAGGTCGGGAATTGCTTGACGATGCGGAAGGCTTTTTCCGCAATCTAAAGAATATCTATCCTTACGCTCGCATCGTAGCTCTATTACCCTTGTGGCGCAACGATAACGACCACATCACCGATTTCGGCCCACTAACCGACCTCAATCCCGCTCTGCGCAAGCGCATCGAAGCCATCGGCGGCATTACCGTCATCGACTGCTACGATGCCATCCCTCACGAGCAACGCTACTTTACCGATCTCGTCCATCCCAAAACCGAGGGACACCAATACTACTTTGATTTCATTCGGAAATACATATAAGAAAGATGGAGCCGTTATGGCTCCATCTTCTTATAACTACGAGGAGTAATTCCTTTGTAATGTTTAAATACTTTACAGAAGTAACTTAAATCGTTAAACCCGCTGTCATAGGCGGCGCGGGTGACCGACATACCCTTGACCGTCATTTCATGACAAGCATTGTCGATACGCAGTTCATTGATATAATCCACCACCGTTTTGCCCGTGTATTCTTTGAAGATACGGCAGAGGTATTTGCGGCTCAGCCCCACCCGATCGGCCAACAACTCCAAGGAGATTGGCTCGGTATAATTTTCTTCGATCCAATCCAGCAAGGCCATAACCGTTTGCGCCTGCGTATCCCGTACCGCATTCTCCGCCTGCCCGATATAGCCTTGTTCATACATCAGAGAAAATAGGGCAAACAGCAAACTATACACCTGCAACTCATAAAAGGGCGCCGCCTCTTTCATAACCGAGAACAAGCGATGACAGACATCAAGCACCACACCGTCCAGTTGGATCTGATTTAAGGCGATCTGCCCTCCCATTAAAGGTGCCAGATACCGATCCAAGGCATCTTTACGCCCACGCTTGAGCATATTCAAATCCAGAACGATACATTCGTAATGACTATCCTTGGGCTCGCCGCCATGCAACCGCCCCGGGGCCACCGCCCAGATCTCGCCCTGCCGCAGGACATATTCCACACCGCCCAGATTGATGGGAAATTCCCCGTCCAGTACCCGAATAAATTCCCATTCCTTATGCCAGTGCGGCACCATGATGTATTGCGGATGGTGCTCATCTACGTCATAATATTGAATGGGAAAATCGGGCTTACCGTGCCGTTTTCGTTCTATGTAATCGGCATATTTCATCGCAATCCTCCAAAAAGTGAATATCGTCATAAAAATACCCGAAAATTATACAAGCATTATAACAGAAATCATACTATAATGCAATTAGAAAATAATTTTTGGAGGTATTATTATGGCAAAAACCAGATTGATCGGCGATTACCCCGTAATTGGCATCCGTCCTACGATTGATGGGCGTCGGGGCGTACTGGGTGTACGGGAATCGCTCGAAGACCAAACGATGAATATGGCAAAGGCCGCCGCCAAACTGTTTGAGGAGAATCTCAGATATTCCAACGGCGAACCGGTGAAGGTCGTTATTGCCGATACCACCATCGGCCGTGTCGGCGAAGCCGCCGCCTG
>JAZNYQ010000066.1:0-3928 GCA_045594545.1 Eubacteriales bacterium
GGTGAAATCCGCTTTTCATCAAAAACATATTTCTTAATCGCGCACAGGGCATCTACGACCGTAGACACACCGAAACAGGTAATGGAACTGTTGTTATACCGAGCACCGCCGGCATAAGCATCCCTCCCCTGCTCGATACAATGAGACATCGTAGCCGACATCAGCGGGAACGGATTGGTCTCGCCATACAGGCTTTCATAATTTTTAATAATGTCCATTTTTTGACGGACAATGGTTTGTATATTACGCTTATAGACAGCTAAGAATCCGTCAAAATCCTTGATCAAAGGCGTCGGTTCAACAAAACGCCTTCCGTCACCCATATCGCAACCGTTGTTTAGCGTCAACTCTAAGATCTTTGCCAGATTTGTAGAGCCGGCGCCCGTGCAGGGTACCTCGTTTACGGCCGAAGGTTCGTAGCAACCGATAAATACATATTCCTTGGCATCCGACTCCGAAATACCAACCTTCATCAGCGAATCGATAACCACCCGATCATTGGCAAGCACAAAACTGTTATTGCCTTTCTTGATGCTCTCAAGCACAGCCAAAATAAAGGATTTTGGCGTATTGTCGTTGACTCGGATATGGATCTTCGGGCTGTAGATATTCAGTTCCGAATAGGTCTTTACGATTAAATAGGAAAGTTCGTTGACCGCACTCTCTCCGTTGTCGTAGATGCCGCCGAGCATAAAGGGCAGATCGAAAGGCACCTTAGCCGCCCATATCTTATACAGGAAATATCGGAAAATATTCTCGATCTCTTCAACCGAAACGCCGTTCTCCCTATCTCTCTTATAAAAAGGATACAAGAGCCGATCCAGCCCGCCGAGCGTGCGCAGACGGCCGCCGAGCACAAATTCAAAAACCGTAAAATACAGATAGATCAGTTGAAGCGCCTCATACGTCGTTTGCGGCGGAGCCTGCGAAATGTTTCGTAGACAGATTTTATTATCTTCATCGACCCCGTCAAGCTCAGACAGTCTTTTCGCCATGATCGAAACGGCTTGATAGGTAAGGATGCAGGACTGATAAAAGGATCCCTGTTCCTTGGTGATTGCCTGACCCAATGCCTCTTTCGCCTGAACGGCGCGATCGATAATGCCGGGCAGACCCAAGGAGAGCAAACCCCCCATGTCAACACAACTATGCCCGAAGTCATACGACGGGGCACCGTTGATCCCATAGTTATCCCAATCCCGCACCAGAGCGGTATCCGACGGAAAAGATGCCATCATACGGCGAATGCGGCGGCCTCGAATCTTTATTAAGGCATCCCCATGAAAGATCTTATCCTGAAATATATTATGGGGATCGGCCGCCAAAGGGGCGTGTTGCGCCACAAACCGCAGCACCTCTGCCGTATAAACAGCAGCATCTTCCTGCGGTAACGAAGCATCCATACCGGCCATATACTCTTCCAGTTTTTTGGAAAAGTCATCGACTCCCTCAAATGTTACTTTACTGTATTCCGTTAATATACTTTCTCGATCTGTTGTAAAATTACGCATAGTTTATCATACCTCTCTTACAGCATACACATCCAAAACCGCCGTGACAATGCACCATTCAACGCAAACAGAACAAATCGAAACAAAAAATAAACACCCGCCTCCATAACAATGAAGACGGGCGCCTGTCGGTTACCGACCGATAGATTTACGGTATTGCCCCGGGGTTTGCCCCGTGGCATTCTTAAATTGTCGAATAAAAAAACTAACATTGTCAAATCCGCAACTGAGTGCCACCTCCAGAACCGATAGGTTTTTTTCTCGCAGGAGAAGTTTTGCATGGCGGATCCTCAGCATCGTCAAATAGGTAATGGGCGTGGTGCGGGTGTGCTTCTTAAAATAAGTACAAAAGTATTTAGCATTCATCCCAACCGACGCCGCCATATCGCTCAACGAAATTTTTCTGTTGAAGTTTCTTTGGATATAGTCAATCGCCTTACGGATGGGCATGGTAGGCAAGGCCGATGATTCTTGTAACAACCCATGTTTTTGACAATAGTCCAAAAACAAAAGCAGATACGCCAGAATAGCCGCCCCGTTCTGTTCCTTGTTATCGTAACTTACAACAATACGCTTAAAGAGATCGATCAAAAACGGATCCCGCGTTTCCCTCACAAAACACAGTTCCCCATTATAGATAGGCGTAATAAGCCCCAGCATGGCCGCATGTCCCGCCGATAACGAAAACAACCGCAAAGGAATCACCAAACAATCATAGCGAGACGGCGGAGAGGCAACGTGCATGGAATGGATTTGATAAGGGTTGATAAAATAGAGTACATTCGGCTCCGTTTCCAGCCTCTCACCGTCAATCACCAAAGACGTGCTCCCCTCCAGCGCAAGAATCAATTCCAGATCCTTGTGGTACTGCAAGGGGGTTATGCAAGCTCCGGAAACGGCTCCGCCCGGGTGGTACATCCCCAACGGAAGCGTCTCACTTCCTCTTCGGACTTCTTCTAATGTAATATCCATAGAACCCTCAATCTGAATATAATGTTATTTTATACAACTATAATAAAAGATTTTTCTCAAAAAAACAACTATAATATGAAAAAAAGGAGGAATAACCATGGTAAAAAGATTTCAATGGCCGGTAACCCCGCAAGCCAACCCTGACAACATTGTCACCTACAAGAACTGGCGATTTTCGGTTTTAACCGATCGGTTGATCCGTATCGAATACGATCCCGAACAGATTTTTGAGGATCGTGCCAGCCAGACGGCATTTCACCGCGATTTCCCCAAAGTGAACTTCACTACAAAGCCGGATGACCTCTTTACTCTCGATACTGCCCAACTGCATCTGTGTTGCGGCGATGCATTGGAGAGCCTGCAAATTTCTCTTGCGAATTGGCCGCATATGTGGCACTACGGCGACTCGATCGAAACCCTTGGCGGCACAACGGAAACGCTCGACCGCGTAGACGGTCGCATTGCTGTCGAGGATGGCGTATGCTCGCAACGGGGCTTTGCCGTGTTGGATGACAGCGATCGCATGGTGTTAACCGACGGCTGGGCCGATGTGCGCCGTGAAGGCACAAAAGATCTGTACTTCTTCGGTTATAAGCATGATTATATCGGCGCCGTCCAAGCCTTCTGCAAACTAACCGGCGTGCCGCCGCTTCTGCCCGCCTACGCACTGGGCAACTGGTGGAGCCGCTACCACGCCTATACCCAGCAGGAATATCTGGACCTGATGGAAAAATTCAAGAAAGAGGACGTTCCCTTCTCGGTTGCCGTTGTCGATATGGACTGGCACCTTACCCAAATTCCCGACGGCCGCAACGGCTGGACAGGCTACACGTGGAACAAGGAACTGTTCCCCGATTACAAGCAATTTTTGGATGATGTCCATCGATACAATCTTAAAACTGCCCTCAACCTGCATCCGGCCGAGGGCGTACGGGATTTTGAAGATATGTATCCGCAGATGTGCGAAGCCCTCGGTCGTCCCGCCGACGGTACCGACTGCAAACTGGACATACTCAACCCCAAATATATGGAAGCATACTTTGATGTTCTGCATCATCCCTATGAAGAAGACGGCGTGGATTTCTGGTGGATGGACTGGCAACAGGGAACCAATTACTGGTGGATCCACGAAAAAAACGAAAACGGAAACCTGCAGGATCCCCGAGAAATTCTCGATCCTCTGTGGCAGTTAAATCACTTACATATCTTAGATATCCAGCGTAACGGCAAACGCCCCATGTTCTTCTCCCGTTACAGCGGTCCGGGCAGCCAGCGCTACCCCGTCGGTTTCTCCGGCGATACTTCTGTAACATGGGATTCCTTGAACTTCCAGCCTGAATTTACCGCCACCTCGTCTAACGTCGGCTATTGCTGGTGGGGCCATGATATCGGCGGCCATCATTGGGGTTACCGCCCTGACAACATGACGGCACGCTGGGTACAGT
>JAZNYQ010000067.1:0-5674 GCA_045594545.1 Eubacteriales bacterium
CTTGTAAAGCATTTAAAATCTAACCACGAATCTATTATTTCTAACCAAATCGGCAGAAGCGGAACGAGCATCGGTGCCAACATCCATGAAGCACAGTACGCACAAGGCAAGAAAGACTTTGTTTCAAAACCTGAAATTGCCTTAAAAGAAGCAAGCAAAAGCCATACCCGTTTGGGTATGGCTTTTTTATTGTTGATTCATTTGGCGCAAAAAGAGAAGGACGGCGGCGATCGTTATGACAACGGCATAGATAAGAACAGGGAAGATATGAAAAAATACCCCTGAAAAATCTCCGCTAATGACCACTTTTTCCAGTTGCACGGCATGGATAAAAGGCAGCACATTGGCTATCTTGCCAAAAGCACCGCCAATCAACGCAGGATCAAACCATATTCCCGAAAGCCAAGCCGACACGTTGGTGAGCAAGGCACCGCAAATACCTCCGACCTGTTTGACATTTAAGATACTGCCGCATAATAATCCCAGTGAAATATAAAAGAGGATAACGGGTACTTTCAACAGCATGGCGTATAGTATGTTAACCGTCAAAGGTAGCCCCAAAGGCAAGGCAAGCAAGTAGCAAATTATACTTTGCACCATGGCAATGGGAATGATGGGCAACAGATACCCCAATACAAAATCGGATGGACGCAGAGGCGTAGTATAAAGCCGCTGCAGAAAGGCACTCTCTCGGTCTCTGGCCAACAGAGTGGCAGAAAAGAGGGTCATGAACGACAGGCCAAACACGGCAATGCCCGGCGCCAGACTTTCAATGCGGAACATATCTACGGGAATGTTAGTCTGTATGGCGCTCAACAGGAACAAGAGTACAACAGGAAAGCCAAGACCAAAAATTATATTCAGCGGATCCCGCACAATCTCCTTAGCACATCGTTTGGCAAAGACAAGCATCTTCATATTTTATCCTCCTTTACGATGGCAATGAAGGCCTGCTCCACGGTATCGGTTGATGTCTTCTCCATCAATTCTTTTGGGGTGGCTACTATCAACAATTTTCCGTCTTTCAAGATACCAATACGGTCGGACAAATGCTGAGCCTCTTCCATATAGTGGGTAGTTAACACGATCGTGACCTTGCCCTTTAATGCACAAATAACATCCCACAGTTCTCGGCGGGCCAAGACGTCCAGCCCAAGCGTGGGTTCATCCAAAAACAGAACCGATGGCTCTCCGATCAGCGCCATAGCAATGCTGACCCGACGTTGCCACCCGCCCGAAAGTTTACCTGCCTTTCGAGACAGTATATCCTGCATATGGAATTGTTTAGCAAGATCATGAATCTTAACCTGACAGGTTTCCTTAGTGAAGCCATAGATCCCGCAGATCAATTCTAAATTCTCTCGCACCGTTAATTGAGGGGCAACGGCCGTTTCCTGCGGTGATACGCCAATTTTCTGTTTTACCGCCATAGCATCCTGTACTACACTTTTCCCCTCAATCCTCGCTTCTCCGCTTGTGGGAGCGGTAAGACAGGAGAGCATTTTTACGGTTGTTGTCTTCCCTGCCCCGTTCATGCCGAGCAGGGTAAATAACTCCCCCTGTTCTATTGACAAATTCAAACGGTCAACGGCCAACACATCTTTATATCGTTTTGTGAGATTACTTGTTTGTATGGCACCCATAATATCCTCCGCAATGATTATTACAGGTATCATTATAACAGAAACGATAAAAAAAGATATGGAATTACTCTGTTCGGTTGCTTTTTGGCGTTATTCGGTCAATCATTATCATATATCACAATACTGATAGAAATTTTATTGAAAATATGCTATAATATAAATAAATTTAAAAGGAGAGATCACAATATGAAACGTTCACAGATCAACGCGGCTTTAAAAGAGTTGGAAGCGATGTGTCAAAAGCATTGCTGTTATCTTCCTCCCTTCTGTCATTTCACGCCCAAAGAATGGCAAAGTAAGGGACATGAATACGATGAAGTGCCTGACTGCATGCTGGGCTGGGACATTACCGATTACGGCAAGGGAGATTTTGATAAATTCGGTTTTTCGCTGATCACCATTCGTAACGGTAACCGTGCCATGGCCGACAAGTATCCTAAGGTATATGCCGAGAAACTGCTGTATCTCAAAGAGGGTCAGTACGCCCCCAATCATTTCCATTGGTACAAAACCGAAGACATCATCAACCGCGGCGGCGGCAACTGTCTGATCCGTGTATACAATTCCTTACCCAATGAGGAGATCGACTATGAATCGGATGTAACCGTGCATATGGACGGGCGCACCTTTACCGTGCCGGCCGGCACACAGGTACGGTTGACTCCGGGCGAGAGTATTCATGTTCAACAATACCTCTACCACGATTTCTCGGTAGAAGAAGGCACCGGTGCAGTCTTACTGGGCGAGGTCAGCCAATGTAATGACGACAACACCGACAACCGTTTCAACCCGCCCGTGGGACGTTTCCCTGAAATTGAGGAAGATGAGGCGCCCTACCGCCTGCTCTGTAATGAATATCCGGAGGCCAAATGATGGATGTTGTGGCATTGGGCGAACTGCTCATTGATTTTACCTCTCAATCGGTGGATGCCGATGGGTATCCGACCATGGCCGCCCATCCCGGCGGTGCACCGGCCAACTTTCTGGCGGCGCTGACCAAGTTCGGGGCCAAGACGGCCCTACTCGGCAAAGTGGGTAACGATGCTTTTGGTAAGGCTCTGCTCAACACACTAAGCAAAGCAGGCATCGAAACACGGGGCATGGTGGTATCCGATGAATTTTTTACGACGCTTGCCTTTGTCACTCTCGACGAGAGCGGCGACCGCGAATTTTCCTTTGCCCGTAAACCGGGAGCCGATACCCAGATCACCTTTGAGGAATTGGATCTTTCGCTCATTGATGAAGCCAAGATCTTTCACCTTGGCACCCTGTCCTTGACCGATAGGCCGGCGGCCGACACCACCCGCCGTGCCGTAGCGTACGCCAAGGAAAAGGGTAAGATGATCACCTTTGACCCCAATTTACGCAAACCGTTATGGCACAGCCTTGACGATGCGAAAGAGGCCATGTTGTGGGGACTTTCGCAAGCCGATGTCGTAAAGATCAGTGATGAGGAGATCGAATTTCTGTTTGGGCTTTCTCCGCAAGCGGGTGCCAAATATATTTTGGACAACTTCGATGTAAAGTTGGTATTTGCCACCTGCGGTGCCGACGGCTGTTTTTATGCAACCCAATCGGGCTGGGGACACGTACCGTCACTGAGCGGTATTACCGTAAAAGATACGACAGGTGCGGGTGACATTTTCGGCGGCAGCGCAGTATGGAAACTGCTGGAAATCGGGCAAGAACCCGATACATTAACCCATGCACAGTTGCAGGATATCGTATCCTTTGCTTGCACGGCCGCGGGGTTATCCACCACCAAGGCGGGCGGGATTTCTTCCGTACCGGAATATGATGAAGTAATAAAAAACCGATCCTAACGGATCGGTTTTTTGATTTATTTTTGATAGAAGGTAAAAGTCAATGCCGTGTGGCTTTCATCATCGGGAGCAACGGTAGGTAATACGCCGTCGGCACGGGTTTTATCCCGTCCTTGCGGAATCACATTGCCCGGTTCCAGCCCCAGTACATAATCGTGTTTGCCCATCATCTTCCACTCGGTAAAGCAGGGCATTTCCTTTTTATCGAAGGTCATGGTCATGCCGATGCCGATCTTGGGATTATACAGATCGACGCGGGGCTCGGTAAGATCGTATTCGTAGCATCGCTCCACATACCCGTCCTGCGGTTTTTCCATCTGCAGCGCGGTATCGATATGCTCGGTGGCATTGTCGGTAAAGCCCAGCACAATGGAGTGCGGGATTGTCAATATGCTCGATTCGTCAAGCAAGGGATAGCCCATATTGCAATGGTACATGACCATGCAGGGCGATTCGGTATCCCCCTCATTTTTCACCGTATCGTCAAGCGTAATGCTGTTCTCGGTGTAGGAGAAGCGATAGGTGCGGTGGAGAACCAGTTTGCGGCCGAACATGACGCGGTCAACAATCTGCAATTTCACGGTCAATCCCGTTTCGTCCTCTTCCCGACTGATCAAGGTTGCCGATTTCATGGCCAGCGTACCATGTTGGGGCAGTACTTCGCCCTCATCTTCACAGGCGCGGCCGGCATTGTCCAGCCCTACCGTATAGCAAAAGCCGGCGGTAAACGATCTGGCGAAGCCCACGGCGCCGTAGTGTTCGGGAGCCACATAGCCGCAGGGGGAAAACCAGCCCATATTCTGCCCCATAAAGGACACCCGAGACAGGTCACCCGCCCGATCCAGAGAGATCCAGGCTTCCAGCCCCAAGCCGTTTCGGACATAGAGCATACGCATACCCTTGCCCATACTGTCTTCTAAAGTATATAATTCTGCACCACGCACCTGCAGGTCCTGTCCGATATAGCGTTCCATGATATTCTCCGTTCTTGTGGATTTTTATTAAGCATATCATATTTTATTGGGATTTGCAAGGCAATAAAAGAGAAAGGGATACGCTGCGCGCTCCGATGTTGTCGACCGCCCTTTCTACTGAGAAAAATGATAAGCACCGCAAATGCGGTGCTTTTTTTTGCGAAAGAGCGACTAAAAGGTGTATAAGTGGGGGTAAAAACGACCAAAAGCATTGTGGCAGCGCTGTTCGACAAATTGGAATTGGACGGCATGTTATCTCTGCTTCTTGCTTTTTTCAATTGCGATACTGGAAGTAATGGCATAAATAAGTATAATTATGATAACCACTCCCGCAATGTAAGTTATCCAGCCAGCATCAAAAAGTATGGCAAAGCCAATAAGCAAAAATGTAATACCCATAAGAAAAAACACAATTGCAGTCTGACGATAATAGGGCTTTTTATTCATTGTTTCCCGTTCTTTTTTGGATGCATAAATATAGGCATTATTAAACAGAAATCCTTTTTCCAGAAAAGAGCGGATGCTCAAAATGAATAAAAATAACGAAACCATAACAAGTGCAATTGCAACGATGAAATCTCCCATTACTGAATAACCCTCTAAATTCTTATTTATTGAACAGATTATATCACGCTTTGCTGCGCTTTTCAATGATATATCGCTGGCGCAATATGATATACGGCGTTGCCGTATGATATACTTGCCTGCGGCAAGCATGATATAATATCCGTTCCTCCATATGCCGAAGGCATATATCATCGCACGAAGTGCGATATCATACCGAAGGTATATCACCCGTTCCGGCAGGAACGGATATAATTGTAAAAAAACATATTTTGTCTGGTAGACAAAAGAGGTTTTTTACATGGTGGACAATAACGGACTCGAACCGCTGACCCTCCGCACGTCAAGCGGATGCTCTACCAGCTGAGCTAATTGTCCATAGCGCAAGGGAGATTATAGCCCAAAACCACCTGTTTGTCAAGAGTTTACGCATTAAAAAATATTTTCAATCTTTGTTAAGAAATTACTGTAAAAGTGTTGAAAAATATGACGCTGTGTGATATAATCGTAATAATTATATTACAATGCGATATTTTGTTTTTTTAGCATACTGATCGCATTTTTATGAGTGGTAAGATCGCGTTCTTTGTCGGTTAGAGAAAGCCTGTTTATGATATCGACGAACTTAGATTGATCTGCCCATGGACAGTCTGTTGCAAAGAGGATTTTA
>JAZNYQ010000068.1:0-5088 GCA_045594545.1 Eubacteriales bacterium
CCCCGCACCTCGATTCTGGCCGAAACGATCGTACTGCAAGCCCTGTCGGTACTGCTCCAGCAAAAACGCAACATCACCCCTGCCGAGTATGTGCTCCGTCATCCGGGCGGCTCTCTGGGACAACTTCGCGACAACGAAAAATAAACGGATTATTTTCACAGCTTTTTAAACCACATGACTATACAAAAACGGCACAGACGAAAATTCGTCTGTGCCGTCTCTTTTGATCTCATTATATCTGACTGAAATAGATAAGCATCGAGAAGTTCGACTTGGGATAATTGAGTTTAAGACCATCGGTCATCAATTCCTGACCGGTCATGGTCAAGGTCTCGCCGGTTTCCGTCAATTCCAGTTTATAAGTAGCATTGGCATCCAAGCCTTTGAGATAATATGTGGCATTGGATATTTTACAGGAAGACGGACAGAAAGCCATGATATACCCGCGTCCCTCTTCCGGCAAATAATACTCATAGCACAATAAGCACTTCATACTGATTTCTCCTTTCTCTGAATATAGAAAAAGAGTCATAAAGATTCTATAAGAATCGTTATAACTCATGAAGATTACGACATTTTTTCAAAAACCATTGCTAATTATAGGGTTTTGTGTTATACTGTAAGGGCTACACATCTGAATATGCACAAGTTAGGGAATACTATTTGGTAAAAATGTATTCTCTCTTCCTGACTTTGTGCAGATGTGTAGCAACATTGAGGGAAGCATTTTTCGGTGCGCCCTTCGGGGCGCACTTTTTTAATAGCAAAAGGAGGTATCACGGTGCCAATAAAAACTTGTGATATTAAAAGAAAATTGCCTGAATGGGCTGAAATTGTAAAAACAGTAAATCAGACACCGATTTACAATATGAATATCTTTGAAAATATTATGTCTTGGAATCAAGATAATCTTGATTCTCCAGCATTTGACTATTATGGAACGACCATTACATATAGCGAATTACCCGACAAAGTAAATGAATATGTCTGCGGTTTTCGTTCATTGGGTATCACAGACAAAGAGATTGTTACACTTTGTTTACCTGTTAGCATTGAAAATATGCTGACATTATTCGCACTTAATTGTATGGGTACAATAAGCAATAGTGTAAACTATTTATTTCTAAAAAGTGATGTTTCGTTATACACCAAGGAAAAGGGCTCTAAAACTCTAATGATTTTAGATGCCTATTTGCCGTTTGTTGTGGATTATTTAGAGGATAGCGGCATTGAAAATGTTATTATTACAAGCCTGACAGACTACCTCCCCAAAAACAACAAACACATTTTTGATGACCCTTCCACTCTCCCCAAAAGATTACGAGAGGTATTTGACAATCCCGAAAAACAGGCAGCCTGTATGCAAAAAATCCCCACTCTAACCGACATTCGTTTTGTTAGATTGGCAGATATGCTTCAACTGGGAAAAGCAAATATTATTCCTTTACATCGTGGACCAGTAGACATTGAGCGCGATATTGCATATTCCTACACAAGTGGAACTACAGGAAAACCCAAGTGCATTGTTTATAAAGAGATTTCTGCAAATGCATTTATAGAAATGCACGCAGGATTGGATACAAAAGATTATGTTGGTGAAAGAGTTTTCCAAACCATCCCTTTAACTCACGCAACGGGAGAAAGAGTTTCAGGATATCTGCCGTTAGCAAAAGGAAAAACCCTTGTGCCGCAACCTTTATACAACAAGGATGCCTTTGGTATAGATTTAGCAAACTCAAAGTGTAACTGGGTTGTTGCTGCACCAAGTTTTTATTTGGCCGCAGTTGCCCACGGTTTTATAGGCAAGGATGCACTTGCAAATGTAACTCGTCCTAGTTCGGGTGGTGAACCTGTAACAAAGAGTAATGTAAAAATGATTGATAAATGGTTGTTCGAAAACGGTTGCAAGGTTCGCTTTGCTATTGGCGGTGGCGCTGCTGAAGATGGTTCTGGAACAATATTCACTTATTTTATGAATGAGGAAACCAAGACCAATGAAACGGGATATCCGCTAGAACCATTTATTAAGGCAAAAATCGTAGATGAAAACGGCGTGATAGTCAAACAGGGTGAACGTGGATTCTTGCACATTTCCAGCCCCGCAGTCGCTGACCGATATTTGAACAACGAGATTGCCACAAACGAAAGATGGTACACTGATGAAAGTGGTGTTCGTTGGGGAGTAACAGGTGATATTGCTATACAAAACCCAGATGGGTCTTATAATATTCTCGGCAGAGCATCTGATTCTTATGTGGATAAAACAGGCAATAGAGTATACTTGTTTGATATTGAATATTCTTTGGAGTTTGATGACCCTGTTATTGAATGGGAAATCACTGCACACGAAACAGACAAAGATACTTTTGTTGTTGGACAAGTTGTTCTCAAAAAAGAATATCGCACCAAGCAAGAAGAAGCCATTAAGTTGCTTTGCAAAAAATACAATCTGTATGCAGTAAAGGTCTACGAAAAGTTTGAGTTAAGTGATGTTACGGGCAAACGTGATTTTCAGAAATTAAAGTCTGACAAAAACGGATATTTTACTATTGGAACAAATGGTGAACTTGTTGAGGTAGATTTCTAGTGCCCATCGACAACACTATATAAGTGACGAAAATAACCCCCGACGAGAAATTGTCGGGGGTTACTCATTTTTTCATTTGTCGTAAATGTGTCGTAAATCGGTTTTTACAAGGTTTTGAAAACCCTGTAATACCGCTATTTTACGGTATTTTCTTAATCAAGGGGTTTCATCGTGGGGAAGAGGATGACCTCGCGGATGGTGTCGGCGCCGGTGAAGAGCATGACCGCGCGGTCAATACCCATACCCATACCACCCGTAGGCGGCATGCCGTATTCCATCGCCGTGAGGAAATCCTCATCGAGCATCTCGGTCTCGTCATCGCCACGCTCGCGCTGCTCGACCTGCTTGATAAAGCGGGCGCGCTGATCCAGAGGATCATTAAGCTCCGAGTAGGCGTTGCCCATCTCGCTGCGGCAGATGAAGAACTCAAACCGCTCAGTCAAACGCGGGTCGAGGGGCGACTTCTTGGTAAGCGGGCTTACCTCAACCGGATACATCGTAATAAAGGTAGGCTGCACCAGATGCTCCTCAACCTTCTGGTCAAAGCAGGCGTACAGCGCATTACCCCATGTCTTTTCCGCCGCATCCGCCAGTTCAACGCCAATCGCCTTCGCCGCGGCAACTGCCTGCGCATCATCGGTGATGGCATCAAAATCAACACCCGCATATTTCTTGACCGCTTCCACCATCGTCATGCGCGGCCAACCGGGCGACAGATCGATCTTCTCGCCCATCCACTCCAGTTCATAGGTGCCCAGCACCTCCTGCGCAAAGGTGGTATACACCCCCTCGGCAATATCCATCATGTCATGGAAATCGGCATACGCCTGATACAGTTCCACCGTGGTAAATTCAGGGTTGTGACGGGTATCCATACCCTCGTTACGGAAGATGCGCCCAATTTCATATACCCGATCCATACCGCCGATGATCAGCCGCTTGAGCGGCAACTCGGTAGCAATTCGCATATACATATCAATATTGAGCGTGTTATGATGGGTAATAAACGGACGCGCCGCCGCACCGCCGGCAATGGTGTTCAGCACCGGCGTCTCCACTTCAATATAACCCATATTATCCAAATAATTGCGCAAATGCTTGATAAACTTGGAACGAATAATAAAGTTACGCTTGACATCGGGATTGACGATCAGATCCACATAGCGCTGACGGTAACGGGTATCGGTATCGGTCAAGCCATGAAATTTCTCCGGCAACGGCAACAACGATTTCGCCAGCAGGGTGTATCCCGTCACATGAATCGAAATTTCACCCTTTTGGGTGCGAAAGACCAAACCCTTAATGCCGAGAATATCACCGATATCCAGCTTCTTGTAGGCCTTGTATTCTTCCTCTCCGATATCATCGCGGCGGAAATACATCTGGATGCGCCCCTTGGTATCCCGCAGATCGGAGAAAGAGGCCTTGCCCATGACACGCTTGCTCATCATACGACCGGCCAGCGATACCTCTTTGCCTTCCCACTCTTCAAAATTCTCCTGAATGTCCGCACTGTAGGCCGTAACATCATACTTAACATGAGTAAAAGGATCGTTCCCGTTGGCAACCATCTCGGCCAGCTTGTCCAACCGAACCTTCTTCTGTTCGGCAATGTCAACTACTTGTTCTTGTTCCATAACTTTTCATCCTCTCTTTTCAAAACAGGCGTGTAACGAGCCTGTTACACGCCTGCATCAAGTGTCGTTACGCCGTGGGAGTGACGGCCAAAATCTCATAGGTGGTCAAGCCGTAGGTCGTTTCCACCTCAACCGTTTCTCCAACCATATGCCCAACCAGCGCCTTGCCGACAGGACTCTCGTCGGAAATACGACCCTCCATGGGATTGGCTTCGTTGGAGCCGACAATATCAAAATCGGCATCCTCTTCAAAATCGGGCTCAACGATATGCACGTGAATCGAGGTGCCCAGCGACACGGTGTTGTGCTTGATCTGATCCTTAGACAACACAACGGCGATCTTCAGCGTGTTTTCCAGTTCTGCGATGCGAGCTTCCAGTTGTGCCTGCTCATTTTTTGCCTCGTCATACTCAGCGTTCTCCGAAAGGTCGCCGAATCCACGGGCAATTTTGATCTTCTCGGCCACTTCCGCACGGCGGGTGCCCTTCAAAAGATCCAGTTCTTCACTGATTTGTTTGTACCCCTGCTCGGTAAGTGTTACCTGCTTTTGCATCTTTTTTTCCAGCTTTCTCTATATTTTATGAAATAGGCATAAAAAATCCGGTTATGCACCCCTGCATAACAAGGTATATTATATCGGTCACAGCCCTATTTGTCAAGTGGCAAAATCTTTGTCACGGCAAGGCTTCTCAACCAATCGGCCCGCGTAGCGTCATACAGCATGCCGGCCAGCTCCGTTGCACTCCCCTCATAAGCAAACGGCGGCCGATAATCCACCTCGTACAGATCCTGCGCCAGATAGATCCGCCCCGGCGCCCCCCCCCCCCCCTTCAAGGAGGAACAAGTCGGATCGTAGCCATGACG
>JAZNYQ010000069.1:0-11749 GCA_045594545.1 Eubacteriales bacterium
TAACGGATTCTGCCCTATTTCGCAATATCTCGGATTAAGCCATATCGTTATTCGTCTCAATGGAAAAATGGCTTAAAACCCCGTTTCCGTGCAAATAAAACAAAATGGAAAAATTAAAGGGTTTATGGATGGGATTTAATACATAATGTATCAGATTTCACAAAAACCAGGGCATTTACTGTATGTTTTCCCCACTCCGCCAAGGTTCGGGTTGTGGTAGCATTCGATGTCGTACTTATTGCGGCCTGCCGGTGTCAATACCCTGCAGTGCCTGCATCTCTTGCAGATCACATCAGTGTTATCATTCATGGTTCATCCCTCCGTTTTGGTAGTCGTTCCAATTCTCCAAGGCCTCATCGTAATTTGCACCGACTACGGAATATCCGCAGTGCGGACAGTAGATAAGAACACGGCCTAACAGATCCTTGCGGACATTCGGCAGTACGTTTTCGCAGCAGGATCTAATCACGATCATGATTCATCCCTCTTCTTGTAATAACTACATACCATATCGCCTGCTTGTGATCTCGTAAACGTCAAACACACAATATGGCAAAAGAAATAATCTGCTTCTTCCGTGAATGGATTTTCACGGATGCAGTTAAGATACTTGCAGCGCAGGCAGTATCTATTTTCTCCGTTTACCATCATTCCTCCACCCCGAAATAAGCCAATCCCTTATCCTTAACGTGGCTCTCGATCCAATTTGCCCTGCCTTGGATCTTGCGCATCATCTCGATGATCTCTTTTTTTGTCAGGTCCTTATTAGACCTTACCCAAGCTCTGATCTGCTCGAAATAGACATCCAATTCGATCATGTCCTTAACAAACAAAGAATCGCTTGTATAGTTCATAATCCTCATCCCCAGGATACTCGTATTCTTCTTTCATGCTGTCAATTCCTGCCAGTATGACAAGCCGCAGCATCTCTGTAGGGCTTATCCCTAAATTGAATTTCAGCCAATCATAGGATTTGTAGTCCTTTTCACTGATCACGATTGTAAAATCTCCGTATGTGATCTTTTCCTTTAGTGGGTTATCGTGGATAGAGCTGCTGCAATTGCGTTTAATCTCGATCATTCGGAATCCCCCAAACACATTTTAACCATTAATCCAAACGCGAGAATGGCCTCTCCAAATCCGGACATGGTGCTCAAGAACAATTCCAGATCATTTTCACTCATTCCAGGCGGGGGGTTGTCATTTAGCCAATTGCCAGTGTTATCAATTTCACTGCATAAGGCCCCAAAATTCTCTTTAAACTTCGACAACCAATCCTCCTTTTTAATGCTGGTCATTCTTCTGCCTCCTCAATCAAGATTGAGACCTTATCTCTGTTTTTCATCGCATCAACAAGATAATCTTTTATCATGTGGTTGGTGGTTATGATCTTGACATCGTCCAATGGTGTTCCTAATGTGAAACTATCACGCAAAACATCCCAGACATTAACCAAACCAGTGATTTTCACAATCATATCAATCCCTCCATGCGCAGTATTGCAAAGCTGCCGCTTACCGAGACTATCAGTATACTTACCCCTAAACAAATCATGAAGAAATCAAACGGATCGAACCAGAACCAAAAATCCCTCCATTTTTCAAGGAATGTCTTTTTATCTTTCATTTCCTGCCCTCCTGCAGTTCAAAACCTGTATTCGGGATAACCGGGCGGTCTATGTCGATATACACCCTGCCCTCATTCGAGAATGAGCATTTCCTTACATTAGGGTAGAAATTTGAGATCGTGCGAATGTAGGATCTCGGCACGGTCTGTTTAATCATCTTCACAAATGCGGCGCATTCTTCTTGGGTGCCCATTATGCGGATCTTCATAATACCACCACATCTGTTGAATCGTCCTTATCAACCACTACAAAACGGACATCTTTAGGCCTTGTATTGAAACGATCATTTTCCCAAATATCCGCGGGCCTCGTCCAATACATATCGTTACGATCTGCAACGATCCCTATTGCGAATTTACCGCAGGGCGGGTGTATGACGTCCTCCGGTCTTGTTGCACATAGAGTGAGGCACCCTTGTTTAATCGGGCACCTCATACACTCACGGTTAAGCTGCATCTCTTTTTCTTCATCGAGCTTGGCGCCCATCAGTTGCAATGCTCTTTCAGTGCACTCATCACACCAATTGAAATCATTTGTTTTGGTGTGGATATATATGTGTTCATCAGTGGATTTAAACATCCGGTGGCACCTGCTGCACTCAAGGATCTTCATTTAATCCACCTCCAGCTTTTGCTGGCCTTTGGATCTGGTTTTGCAGATCCACTGAAACGCTTTACTGTTCCACTCACAAAGGCAGTATCTCGGCTCTTTGTATGTCCTCACGGTGCAGTGATTCCATGAGCATTCGCAGTCATAAATCGCCCTGCGTGCCATCAGAAAACCCCCTTTTTAGGGAACCCAATGTACTTGAACCCGTTACTATAACGGGTTGTGATCATCTCATAATCCAACCATTTCTCGATATGTGCAATGGCCTTTCTTTCCCCGTAACCCTCAACCATGAAGTTTTGGATTACCTCTTTCCAAGGCACATAATAGCAGCCGTCCTGCTGCTCCATGTCGATAACTGCGTTCGTACTGTCTGTGCTCTTTGCTTTCGCTGATCTATCTCTGCATTTTCTATAGAGACCTCTGAATATGGTACTGGGATTTTTACCCATTTTACCACCTCGGCATTTGGTAGTTATGGTTTGTCGATATATAAAACCCCCTCCCCCTTAACCCCCCCTCACAAAGCAGGATCCTATCATTGCATCTCCCCCTAAGAACCCCCTATAAGCAGATGCCCGTTACCAACCACAGCCAAGGCAAAGAATGAGATGTCAAAATATAATAATAGATGCCTCTACAAAAAAATTGGTAGTACGTTGTATTTAAATACTCAAAATCACTACTAAAAAATGTCGAATTCGGGGAAAATCAATAAACCACCTCGGCAAATCTGGTTTTTTGAGATCCCCCTATGGCTTGGAACCCCGAATATCTACTTAATTTTTGGTTAATTCAACGTTCAAGGTGGGTATTCATTGAAAATAAGCTGCATTTTGTAGATCACAAAAACCGCGATCATGAACAATCCTACACCTGCTGCAATATGTGTGATCATTTCTTCATCACTCTTTTGATCATTTTTGAAAAAATAATAAAAACACCTGCGATAAACAATAAAACTATCATCGCGGTTATTTGTGAGTTTGTAAATGCTGTCTCCAAAACAAGATCCTTATTATTCACATAAGGTGCAAAAACTTTGAGTAATTCAACCATTGAAATTGCGAATAACACATAAAAACCCAAAATCCCCATTTTGATGAGGAATTTTACAATCGCAATCTGTTTTAATCTCCTTGTCCAGACCTCGGATTCAAGATCCACATATTCACCAGTCATAACCTATTCTCCCTCCTTTCTTTTTCCCGTCTTCTTTCAACCTTTTTGTTTTCTGTATTCTTCTTTGAATTGTTGCCCAGTCTCCTCATTGAATACCTGTGTCCAGAATATTGCCGCTTCCTCCGGTTCCAATGTGTCCGCAAAATTCTTGGCTGCATTGATCCTGTTTTTCTTTCTCGGCTGTTTGAACAATGCGATCATCAGCGCAGGATCCGATAACTTGTACCCCAAGATGTATTCCCACTCTACCGGATCCGTGCGGCCTTGCACAATGGCCAAGGCCTCCTCGTAATCTATCTGCTCCTCATCCATAAGCCAAGATAGATATTTCATCTGTGCTTGGGCGGTAAGCTGTGCATTTACATCCAATGCCTTTTCTTCAATCTTTGTTCTTATCCCCATTTTTAACCATCTCCCCAATCAAAATTCCGTAATAGATCTGTGTCATAACAACGGCACAGATACCCAATCTTATTACTTCGACAACATCATCAGACAAATATAGGCACATTACCAAACTTATCACGAATAATGCAAACACCAACATTCTAACAATATCAGATCTATCAATCATAGTCTCCTCTCTCCCTCTGTCTGGCTCTCGATAAAGCGTTTTGGTAGGTTTTCTTATTCTCATATCCGAACAGATCCATGAGATCATCATCACTGATCATCCCGCGATCATGCAGCTTAACCATGATGTCTGTTTTCTCATTCTGCACTTTGTTGTATTTTTCCTTGTATTTTTCACCGCTTTTCTGCTTGCCCTCGGCGATCTTCTGCCTGAATCTCTCTTGAAAATCCACCTTTATCGGCTCATAGATCTGCTTGGCCTCATCCGGCATCGCATCGAACAGACCGTAACCTACATGTTCCATCTGCTGTGATTCATTGTTTCTTTTCAACAATTCAAAGATCCCCCTGGGCTTATATCCGGTAGTGGGAAATTTCATTGGTTTGCAGCGTAAAAGATACCTCATTCTGTATTCCCTCAAGTAAATATCGGCACGGGTGATGGACGGGATGCAGCCGATCAACGAGAAATGTTTACTCCTGCAGACCTCCAAGATACTGACCATATCCTTATTGTCTTCCGATTGCCATTCGCGATTGCTGGCTATCTGGCTTGTCTCATCCATCCAGAATATGCCGCCGCCGTAATCCGCAGCCGCGAATCTCTCTCTTATACCCTGCATATTATAGACGTAGGTCTGGGATATGTCAAAACCCGGGCTGTAGGCATCGATCACATCCCATGCAAGATTGGATTTGCCGGATCCCTCCCCTCCCTCGATCATGACAACGTTATCATAATCCGATTTCACATTCCGGTGCATATCATCGGCAAGCATTTGCAGCAGATCTTTGTAAAGATATTGAATAAAGAATTTGCCGGATCTATACATCTTTACCTGGGCATCCATAACCTCACAGTCACCGATACGGGTTCTTTTCACCTCCCCCAAACCCTCGATCTTCAATCTGGCCATTACAATTCAACCTCTCTTGTTTGCCAGCCACTCATGTTGTATTCCGGAGCTTTGCCGATCTCCTCTATTCCCTGCCTGCCTCTCGCATTGAATCCGACACTGCAGCGCAGGAGCTCCTCAACCTCTCCGATACCGAAACCTGCATCCAGGAATCTGCACAGATAACCCTCCATGGTTTTGAGAACCTGATCAGATGATCTTAGATTGCTCATCAGTGTAAGGCCTGTGCCGGTATCGGTGCGCAGTATGTCTATACAGACATCCCTTGATTGCTGAATTTCTACCATCAGAACACCCCGAATATTTTCATACCGATGATCGCAGCGACACCAAGACCAGCCATCAATACCAATTTTTGAATATCCATGCCTGCCAACGTTGCAGCTCTCGCCAACGATCTGGCGAATTTGTTTAAGAGATTGTTCTGTATGCGATCATTCAAGAATCTTGGATCATCTCTGCTGTCAATCTCAATCGTCTTGAATCCATGGAATTTGACCATAACCGGCACGGCAAACCAAGCCAGATTATCATGATCCGGTAGATTCTCGCAGGATCTGTAACCCTGCTCATGGAGATTGGCCAGCTTTTCATCAGTCCAATAATCTTCACGAATGAAATACTCTTTATGCTGCACAACATCATAATTGGCTATGATGTCACACACGATCACACGGTGCCTGATCCAGAAATGATAGAATGTCTGGATCCCGTCCGAAATAATCTTGCCGAATTTCCTGCTGCCGGTATAATCATATTTCCATCTCATCAGAATACACCCCCAACCAGCATACCGTACAGAATCGAACCGCCGATGATCACCATAAGGAAGATCTGCCATAATTTGCTGGCATCGAAATTGAGCCAGGATTTCTTTTTGGATCCGGAGATCTCCATACTCATAATCCTTGCCCTTATCATATTGGGATCTACAAGAACGGGTTTCGGTTTTGCCACCTGGTTGGAATCAATCGGCTTGATCATGATTGCATCGGAGCTGTGTTTATCTTTCACATATAGGCGGTCTTCGTTGTCATATAACCTGCCATGTAGTGTGATCATGTCCCTTGTCGCTTTCTTGATCTTGAACCATTTAATGCGGTCTGTTTCCAATCTCACTATGTATTTTGTCATTTCCTACCCACGAACCCCAAGTATCTAATTAAATTATTAATGCAACATTGTGTGAATAGTTTATAAATACTATGAAACATCATTTCAAATTATGAGCTTGTCGATAAACGGAGTTACAACAACTGTGGTGGCTCTCGCCATTGGATTGGTGATGATCGGCTCGCTCTTGGCTCCCATTGCCCAGGATGTAATGGACGACCTCACCCACGAAACGGGAGGGGTTGCCGACTTCACGGAGGGTGCTACATGGGCGAGCTTGGTTGGTGTTGTTGTTCTATTCTGCATTCTTGGTTTAGTGATCGTTGCTGTGAACAACTACACTAAGAGCAAATGACAAAACACAAAGGAGGTAGAACATGGCAGGAATGGGTAAGATCATCGCAGCCGTCATCGGAGTGACCGTCTCGATTATCATAATCGGTACAGTCCTGGTGCCGCAGGTCACGTCAATGACCGGAACGGACGGCGCCCTCACAGAGTATGCTGGTCTTCTGTCCGCAATCGTCGTCATCTCGATTGTCGGATGTCTCATGCTGGTCGTCGGTCTGATCAGTAAGAGAGATTGAGGATCATCAAAAGTGCGGCCAACCTCCGGCGCCGGCGGAGAATAATACCGGCGGCCTTTGATCACATCTTGATACCAAACAGATAGGCAGAATAATGATCAGTGACGGTCTAATCATTGGTTTGATTGTGTGTGTAGCTCTCACGCTATTGGCTTACAAAATGCGCAGTCTGCCTATCATCTTTGTTTCATCAATCGGTTATCTCATCTGCGGCCTGCAGATATTCCAGCAGACCGATGAAATACTGCCGCTTATCCTGCTGATGATGTTTGCATTAGGCCAGTTCATGCTAATCAATAAGGAGGCGGCATAAATGGAGTTCACGTTCAGTAATATGATAGATCTCATAGCGAACAATGTATTCGCGGGATCTTCAACACTTGCAGGCCTTGCAATCCTGCTGGCACTGTGGGCAGTATGTGCCATAATCTGCCTTGCAATGAGGGCGCCGCCGGTCTATACCGTAGTGCCTCTAATCCCCTTGTCAATATTCTTCACGGCATACGGCGCCCTCAATGAAATGATCATGATCATAATTGTTCTTGTATCATCCGTCTTGGTTGCCGCCGAGTTCAAAAAGGTGGTTGATTGAGTTGGCAGACGGATCCGGAGAACGCACACTGATTAAGATTGCTATATTCTGTATAGCAATGTCTGTCACGTCAACCTGCTTGGTTGCCATGTATGTGGAGGGCTCCGGTGATTATGATTATGACACGATCAATGCCTACAGATCGCAGCTAACGGATTTTAGCGGCGGCCAGTTGGTCAATGATACACCTTGGGTGCTCAATGGGGTGTTTACCCCGTTCACCCCCGGCAGTATTCCGGATTCAGAGATCCCCGATCATATAGAAAGAGACGGCAACCGTACAACCGGCTGGCTCTTTGGAGAGAAAATCACAAATTATCCATATCTCGGCCAGGTCGCGGACATCAAACTGGATCCCGACCAGAAATCAAACCAGCTATTGACGGTTGGTAATCCGGTGGATTATAGTTTTCAGAATGGCCGTTCATGGTGGAATGGCGGTAATGATTGGGGAGTTTCCATTGTCGATGCAGACATTATCAGATGGTTTTCACAGACTACCGGAATCGGCGACATATCGGAGGATTACGGTTATGAGGTCACAACCGGTGCCGCCAACAATTGGAATTACACCGGATACCGTTATACATTCGATCCGGTTCTGCCTTTCAACGATAGCCAGGCATCCACAAAGGACGGCAGATTATCGGTTGTCTGGTATCAGATTCCTGGAGATACGGGATTGTCCGGAGCTCTTGAGATCTACGCAGACAAAGACCACGAACAGATCAAATTAGGCCGCATATCCGCCAATGACATCATACACGCTTTCAGATCATCGGAGGGTTACGTCCAGATATTCGATTTCAATTTTGAGGGCACACATCTTAACCTAACGATCAGATTTGACCCTACAGTTTACAACAATTACAATACGCTGCAGGCCGCATGGGATGCAGGATCATGGAGCATGGCGGTATCGTCTGCATCTGCGGGTAATTTCTTCGATATAGAAAACTCAAACGCTTTCAACGTCACCGCAGGCAGTGCATTTGATACGTTTATCCAGATCTATACATTCGATTATCCCCACTTCGAAAATACATGGGTTGAGTTTGTAATGTGGCTCTTGGTTGGTCTCCCCATGACGATGGGATTACTGTTTATCACAATGCGCCTGGTGGGTGGTGTATTCAAGATATTTTGAGGTGATGGCATGGCAGTAAGTAAAGTTGCGATCATGGCGCTTGTCGGGATCCTTGCGGTTCCCATCCTCCTGGGGTATGCTCTAAATCTGGAGGAGGTCGCCGAAACAGATTATAAATTGGATGGTGAGGCGGTCAATGTCACACCCTTGCTGCAGAACGGGATCTATAGCACCTATGCAAATGCTGACGTTTACCAACTGAATACAAATTTCCGCCAATATGGGGATATGTACCCAATATTCAACACAATAACCACCACCAATACATCATTACCGATGGGTTATACCTATTATGCTGCAGGAACATACCCTAATTTCAATGATTCATTAGCCAATTGGTCATATCTCTATTATCAATCGAACAATTCAACCACCGGCGGATATGTCACGCTGCACTATGCGAGCTCCGGCGGTTCTGATATTCAGACTGTATCCAGACTTCATTCTTTCTTATACGATGCCGAAACATCAAAGATAGATTACTCGTACTACACATCCAATGGATCATTGACAATGAATGTCGGGCACATTACAGTATCCGACACATCCAACCGCATCTATTTGACCGCGGATCCTACATACGCTGCAGATGGTTATTTCATATCCACAAACGCGGCAACCAACACCTTTGTTGATTTCGCCGGCGGTTTCTATTTCGCAGCACAGCCGAACAGCTATTACATAGATCTGCCCAAATTTACTAAGAACGTATTATTCACGATAAACCTTGATTCAATAACTGATTCTGATTACACTATCAATTTTGGTTACCAGTCCAGATATACATTACAGAAAACAACATCCGGCAGCGATGTTACATGGGTGTGGCACAAATACAACGATCCGTCAGATTCAACAACATTGTATTATGACAACACCAGATCTGATAATACATATCAGGTTTACATCGATCTTAAAGAAACCGGAATAAGCCCAGGTTATACAAATTACAATATGCACGTTGAATTTAGATACGTGGGCGGCTGGCCTACTCTGATGGGGGAATCTAATTATTACCAGAAATACACCCGTGATGATCCATTCAGTTTATCCAGCTCTGCAAGTGAATTGAGTTTGGAATTTATCAGATTCTGGAATCTCGATAACAACCTTTCCAGATCACCCACACTGCGTTTTGATGCAGGGAGCTTCAGCGCATTTGGTTATAACATCATAAAGAACAAGGAGTACACACCGGCAGATTTCAAGAGCAATCCATCCACCAAAATTACTGATGTTTCAATGTATGGGGAATCCATCACATTTGCCGGTACTACATACACTGTAGGATCTGACGGCAACATCACGCTTGGTACTCACAAGGTTTCCATCAATGGTATAGTATTCGATTCCGTACCGGTATCTGTCGGATATGAGAATAGGATAAACGGTACTGTGGTTAATGTCTCTACAGATCCGGCAACGATCACCTTTGATGGTCAATGGATGGCCAGCGTATCCACAACGGCACAGACAGCGACCACATACACCAAAACGGAATGGATCGCCGGTGAATTTGCTTGGGATGGATTGGATACCAATTTCTTATTGGTTGGATTGATAACTTCATTGGGTATGTTCATTGCATTGGGCATTTACTCCAGGAGGAGCAGCACGAGTATGTGGCCTCTCATGATCGTTTGCGGTTGTGCGGCGGCCTTATTCTTTATAATGATTTGAGGTGAAATAATGGATAATAGAATTGCAATCGGTGTGATTTCGGTTTTCGTTGTTCTTGCTGTCATCGGTTCTGCATTGACACCCATGATCGATGCATACACCACAACCACAATAACAATCGAAAATGAGGGTGCAGTAGGTTTGAGAATGGATAAAGTCACATCCGGTGATTTCACACTGACTTATGGTGTAGTCGGCGATGATTTCACGGCCACCAATGGCACGGATGCGCAGATCATCGATGATATGTGTATCTTCTATGCGGATGATAATGTCGCTGTCTGGATGGATGATAGCAGCGTGCGTATGCTCGGAAAGGATGCTAATGATCAGATCATCGATGCCGCGTTGAGTGACGAGGCAACAATCACGATCACAAAATCCGCCGATGGTGTCAATATCACCGATGGAACGGTAGATCAGACATTCCCCGTTCCGGATTGGTCATACGTTCCAAAATCTACCGGTACTTATGGGTTCTTCCTCAACGAGACCGAAATAAACACCGCAGGCCTTGACGTTCACTATGTCGGATCCTTTGCAGGTGTCAATTGCTATGATTCTATAATTAGTCATGATCTGCCGATCACCCTTGATGCAACCGTTACCGATTCAATATTGACCGGTGCGAAATGGATAAAGGCAGGATCTGCAGCAGATCCGGAAACGGAATTGACACCGCTTGAACCTGGCAGCTTGACACCACTTGATCCGGAACCGGATGCATCGATCATGGCCGTTCCTACACCCACATATACAGATGGTGATTGGGGTTATGATCTATTAACAACTGGTTACGATACAACAGTGGCTAAAATAGTCAGTTATTCTGGTTCTGGCGGGGATATTGTAGTTCCGTCATCTATCGGTGGTTATGTAGTCGCAGAAATAGGTAAGGGTGGATCAAATGAATATATCGCCAACAACAGCGATTTATCTAATAGATCATCTTTGACTATTCCAAACACTGTTAATAAAATAAACGGTAATGCGTTTTCTTCATTGTATAATATTACAAGTTATAACTTACCAGACAGCATAATATCAATAGGTCAGAGGGCGTTTAATCTTGTAGATTGTGGAGGCAATTTGATAATCCCTGATTCAGTCATAACTATCAGTGCATTAGCATTTAATTCCTCTGTTAAATACGGACATGATATAATAATTCCCAATTCAGTTATGTCTATGGGGGGTTCTGTATTCTCTGGGTGTAATTGTACCAATCTTATAATGGATTTGAATGATGATATAACTCTTACAACCAGTACATTCGGAAGTATGACGGTTAATCCCCAACATGTATTATCCATTGGTAAAACCGTTAATGATGGGGATTATGGTTTAACGTCATCCGACATTAAGGATAACGTTCCTGCACTCGGCTACCTTGCATCATTGCAGTATGAGGAAACCGTCACCGAGGATGGCCCTGTCGCGGCACTTCTTCAAGCGATCCCCCTAATCGCAATAATTGCGGTCGTTATGATGGCAGTTGGGGTGTTCATTGCGCACAGAACGGAATAAATCAAACCATTTCCCAAACCCTTTATCATTTTCTTTCAATCACGAAAAAATCTTTAACGGATTCTGCCCTATTTCGCAATATCTCGGATTAAGCCATATCGTTATTCGTCTCAATGGAAAAATGGCTTAAAACCCCGTTTCCGTGCAAATAAAACAAAATGGAAAAATTAAAGGGTTTATGGATGGGATTTAATA
>JAZNYQ010000070.1:0-33489 GCA_045594545.1 Eubacteriales bacterium
GAGCAGATCACACCCCGCGCCAACAGATCGGCTTTGTGCGTGATTCGAAGCGGCAAGCCATACTCCCGCAATAAACGTCCGGCCAAAGCGTGTGCCCGTAATCGGTCGGGCGTGACTAACGTGACATCCCGACAATGCTCGGATAGGGCCATTACCGTCTTTTCACAACAAAGATTGACCATCGGCGCCAACACCTGCGCCGGACATTGCGCCGGCGGCAAATGCAGACGCCCCACCGCCGCCACCGCCGCATCCGGCAATCGCAACAAGCGGTACTCCTCCGCCGACAGTTTGGCAAGCGGGCTCTCCCGTAAAAAATACGCACAATCAGACGGCAGGTAATATCGGCAACCGGCCAGTAACGCATCGGTCTCGATCAGGCGTCGGGTCCGTTTGGTTACGCGTGCCGGCAGCGTGTAGACCATCCATTCCCCGTACCGATCCACCGTCCATTTGCGCCCAAACCCTTTTCGCACCACCGCGATCATGCCATCACCTCATGGCAGTATATGCAAAAAATTCCCGCTTATGCGGGAATTTTTTTAGCCTAACTCAATCATCGCATCAATACAACGGCGCGCGCCGTTCATAACCTCTTCGCTCAATTCCATGACCTCACCGCCGCACCCTTCCACCGCCGCCAGCAGATCATGCAGGGTAGTGGCGCGCATATCGGCGCAGATCAGATTTTTACTGAGCAGATAGAATTTCTTATCGGAACAGGCGTGCTGCAAATGCTCGGCAATGCTGTTCTCGGTACCGATAATAAACTCCTTAGCATCACTTTCCATGGCATAATCCATAATGCCCTTGGTCGACCCAACATAGTCGGCATGCTTCACCACACAAGAGCGACACTCGGGATGCACCAGAAGTTTCGCATGCGGATGCTTGGCCTTCGCCTCCACCGCACACCGTTCGGGAACAGAGGCGTGAATGGGACAGCCGCCGTCCAGCAGCATAATATTCTTTTCGGGCACCTGCTGTTTTATGTAACTGCCCAGATTGCAGTCGGGAATAAACAAGATGTTTTTCTGCGGCATGGCCTTGACGATCTTGACCGCCGAGGAGGAGGTCACACACACATCACATACGGTTTTCAATTCCGAGGTCGTATTGATATAGGCCACCACGGCATAGTCGGGATGCTCCCGCTTGATCTGCTCAATGCGCTCCTTGTTCATCTGATCAGCCATCAGGCAACCGGCCTCGGGATTGGCCAGAATGACCGTCTTGTCGGGCGAGAGGATCTTGACCGTTTCGGCCATGAACCGCACCCCGCACAGGATCACCGTCTTTTGCGGCACCTTAGCCGCCTGAACCGACAGGGCAAAACTGTCCCCCACCAGATCGGACACCTCCACGATGTCCCGATTCTGATAACTGTGGGCTAAAATGCAAATATCCTTTTCCTTTTTCAGGGCAAGAATCCGATCTTGAATCTCTCGGATCATGATTGACCGCCTTCCACAATATCGCTGTTTTCGTAGTTTTCTTCGACCAGTACCCCAACGTCCACACCAAGCGCTTCACAAGCCGCGATCATATACGGATCCTCGGCATAAGCCATCGTGTAACGGTTGGCCGCCTGCGTATCGTCCAGCGCCACATGGGTGTCGGGCGAAAGTCCGATCAACTGATAAGAGGTGCCGGAGGGCGGATAATAGGTAAAATCGGTCATCTTCAGATAACTGCCGTCGGGCAGTTTGTAGGTGGTCTGTCCCGTGCCTTTTCCGTAGGTCGACTCGCCGATCATAACCGCCTTATCATAGTCCATCAAGGCCGCGGTGAACAGTTCCCCGCCGGAAGCCGTGTTCTGGTCGGCCAGCACCACCATCGGTACCGACACTTCCTGTTTGGTCACCGCTTCGTAAACGGTCTTGTTGGCGCCGTCGCCGTTATCCTTGCGCACAGCGGTAGCCACCGTGCCCTTGCCGATCAATCGGTCTACACATTTTACTACCGCATCAATGGTGCCGCCGGGGTTGTTGCGCACGTCAAAAATGAAGCCGCTGACACCCTGCGTTTCCAGATCATCGATCGCCTGTCCGAAATAGTCACCCGTCAGGTTATTAAAGCCGGTGATCTTGACATAGCCGATGGTACCCAATTTCTTGTATTCCACCGTCACCTGCTCATACTGAGAACGCATAACCGAAAAGACCTGCGTCTCGCCGTTGCGGCTGACGGTAAAGTTGGCCACCGTGCCCACCGTACCGGTCAGTTTGCTGACCGCATCGTCATGCCCCAGCGTCAGCACGCTGGTATTATCCACCATCGTGATGATATCGCCGATCTTGACCCCTGCCGTTTCGGCAGGCGAGCCTTTGGATACGTGGGTAACCTCTAATCCGACGTTGTCCACCCAAACCACCGTCAAACCGATACCCTCGTACTGACCGGTGATCTGCGCCTGATAGGCGCGGTATTCTTCTTTGGAATAGTAGGCGGCATAGGTGTCGCCCAAGCCGGCAATATACCCCTTGGCTATGGCATTGGCCAGCGTCTCGCTGTCGATGGCGCCGATATAATGCTCATTGACCAGATCATCAATATTCTTGATCTTGGAAAAGGCCGCCTGCACCTCGGTAAGGTTGCCGATCTTGGTATTGATGATAAAGGTAGTGGCCAGGCAGGAGATAATGATAGCCGCTACGATCAGAAAAATGGTAACGTCTAATCTGACTTTTTTATTCATAACCGTCTCCTTGGTTTAATAGGGACTTACATAGTTGAGCGGATTCACCGCCTCACTTACCCCGTTTGCGTTAGGCGCATGAATCTCAAAATGCAAATGCGGGCCGGTGGTGTATACGCCGGAGTTTCCGGTTCGACCAATCAACTCGCCACGGGCTACCGTCTGCCCCACCTTAACATATTGAGCACTTAAATGATAATACCGCGATGAATATCCGCCACCATGATCAATGGCAATATAATAACCGCCGTAATATTCATAACTGACCGCCACAACCGTACCGGAATTGGTGGCCAACAACGACGAACCGTAGGAGGCACCAATATCAATCGCACTATGGAACGTTGTCGCCTGTCCCGTTACCGGATGGGTGCGCCAACCAAAACGAGAGGTAATGATCTTCGCACTGGGCGTCGGCCATACCCACGTTCCGCCAACATAACCGTTTTCCATACTGATCAGCTTGTCAATCTCGGCATTGATCTTGTTCTTGGCTTCTTCTGCCTTATGATTGTTGGCCTCATACTGCGCAATCTTGGCTTGATTGTTGTTTACCGCAGCCTGATATTGCGATCGCAAATTCTTCAAGGATGCCTGCTCTTTATTTAGTGCACTGCGCGCTTCCTCGTTTTCGGCTCGCTTTTCTTCCAATTTCGTTTTCTGCTCATTGATCTTGTCAATGGTATCGTTCATGAGCTTGATCAGGTTATTATCATAGGTCATGATCTGCTCAACCACATCCACACGGGTCAGGTAATCGGTAAAACTACCGGCCCCCAGCAATACGTCCAGATAGGTCGTCTGTCCTGCTTCATAGTTGGCACGCACACGCTCATAGTAAATCTCATAATATACGGCCAACTCGGCTTCATTGCGATCCAGATCGGCCTGCAACACACCAATCTCAGCATCCAGTCCCGCAATGATGCCGTTATAAACGGCAATCCTGTCCTCATACAACTGAATCTCGCCGTTTAACCGCTTTACCTCGGCATAGGCCGCTTCCATATCAGCCGTAGCTTCTTTGATTAAAGCACTGTAATTTTGCTGTTCCTTGTTGAGTTTATCCAGCTGACTGTACAGATCGTTAAGCGATGCCGCCTGCACCGGTGTTGCGGTCGGCGCAAAACACAGGGCGGTCATCAGCATCACGGGAATGGCCAGCAGGCTGATCCATTTGATCGCTTTTTTCATACGCACCCTCCCATCAGACATGCAGATGCTTTCTCATGGGGATCAAGCTGCCCAGCGTTCCCATCAACAGGGCAAACAGCGCAAAACCGGCCAGCACGATCCACCAGATGCCCGTCCATTCGATCGGCGCAAACAACGCCAACTGCTTAACGGCGGGCGCCAGCAGTTTATCGTAAACATACCACTGGGTAAAGTAGGTGATCCCAAAAGAAACCAGTCCTAAAATCACACCCTCCCACACAAACGGACGGCGGATATACCCATCGGTAGCCCCTACGTATTTCATAATGTTGATCTCGGTACGACGGGCAAAAATGGTCATGCGAATGGTGTTGGATACGATGAAGATCGACACGAACAACAACACCGCCACAATGGCTATGCCGGCCACGCTCACCGCCTGACGCAGTGCCACCAAGGTGTTGACCACATCCGACGAACTGCGGATATTGGCCACCTGCGAAAATTCGGCGATCTCGCCTAAGGTTTCATCATACCGCTCCAGATCGGCGATCTTGATGTGGTAAGAGGCACGCAGGGGGTTATTTTCCTTAAGATTATCGAACATATCCTCCTGATCGGGGAACATAGACATATATTCCTTAAGGGCATCGTCCTGCGATACGTAGTACACTTCGTTTACGTTCTCATGCCCGCGCAGCTGATCTTCCAGCGCATCGGACTGTTCCTCGGTGGCGTTCTCGTCGATAAAGACGACCACCTCGTCCTCTTTCTGCATCTGCACCACAAAGGCGTTGAGATTGCCTACGATCAGTACCGCCGAACCCATGATGAGCATACAGGCGGCCATAATGATGATCGAGGCTAAGGACATCCAGAAATGTTTGAATATGCCGCGGAAGGCATCGCGAATGGCTCTCACAGCACATACCCCCCTTCACGGTCGCTGACCACATGGCCGGTATTGAGGGTAATGACCCTCTTATTATATGCATCTACCAAGGTTTTATCATGAGTCACGATCACCACGGTTATATTCTGCGCATTGATCAAGGAGAACATCTCCATGATCTCACGGCTCATCACCGGATCGACGTTACCCGTCGGCTCGTCGGCAATGATCATGCGCGGGGCATTGATAATGGCACGTGCCAGCGTGACTCTCTGCTTTTCGCCGCCCGACAGTTCGTTGGGATACTTGTCGGCCTTGTGCGGCAATCCCACCAAAGTCAGCACATATTTGACGCGCTTGCGGATCTCGCTTTCGGGCTTGCCCACCACTCGCATGGCAAAAGCTATATTCTCATACACCGTCTTGGATTCGATCAGGCGGAAGTCCTGAAAGACCACGCCCATGGTACGGCGCAAATGGGGAATATGGCGGCGGCGGATCTTGCTGATCTTATAGTTGTTAACTTCTACCTCACCCGAGGTCGGTTGGATCTCGCCCATCATTAACTTGATCATGGTGCTTTTACCGGCTCCCGACGGGCCGACAACGAAGACAAACTCGCCGTCCTGAATATCAAAGGACACATGGTCGAGAGTATTGACTCCGTTGCCATAGGAATGGCAAACGTCCTTAAATGAAATCATGTCTTTTCAAACTCCTTTTTAGAACTGGGTGGGCTTGGAGGACAGGTACTTGCGCACCAGAAGCGCCATCTTGAAAATGATGGCGTCCTCAAATTCGCGGATATCCAATCCGGTCACACGCTGGATCTTATCCAGACGGTATACCAGGGTGTTGCGGTGAACAAACAGTTTGCGCGCCGTTTCCGACACGTTGAGATTGTTCTCAAAGAACTTATTGATGGTAAAGAGAATCTCCTGATCCAGCGACTCGACTGAGCCACGGTCAAACACCTCGCGCAAGAACATCTCACACAGCGTTGTCGGCATCTGATAGATCAAACGGCCCACACCCAGTTTGTTATACGATACGATATTTTTCTTCTTCTCGAAGATCTTGCCGATCTCAATGGCGATCTGAGCTTCCTTGTAGGAGCGGTTGAGGTCACGCAGATCCCGCACCACCGTGCCGATACCGGCGCAGGTATGTACGTACAGTTCACCCTCCAACATCGAAATGATGGACAGCGCCAACTGTTCCAAGTGTTTGGGCTCTACACCGGGATAGACTTCCTTGATCAATAAAATATCGTGCTCGTTAATGGAGAGAACGTAGTCCTTCTGCTTTTCGGGGAAGAGAGAGGATACCATTTCCAGACTGGCCAGATCCACCTTATCCACCATGCGAAGCAGGATAACCACACGGTCCACCTCACCCAGAAAGCGCAACTGCTTGGCCTTGAGCGCAATGTCTGAATCCCGAATATTATCCAGTACGATGTTTTTCAGAAAATCGGCACGGCTGTAATGCTCGTTGTAATATTCCCGCACACTGCCCAGCGCAATGGACAGCACGCCGGCCATCTTGTCGGCAAACTCGTCGCCGCCTTCTACAAAAATAACGTATTCGGGACGGATATCGTTGCCGATCGCGCGATAGGTCTTCCCTGCCGAAATGGCGGTGGAATAGGTGTAGCCGCCGACGGACGGCATGTTGGCGCTGTCGTCTTCCCCGATACGGGTCAGATCACTGCAGGCCACCACCGTACCCTGCGCATCGAGCACCCCGATCATACGACCAACGGTACCGTGCATTTGCGAAACGATCGATTGAAATAATTTACTTGCCATGGTTATCCTCCATGTAGCGTTTTTCTTTCCTGTTTTGGGAATTTTGCATAAATTCACAGATATATTTTATACGAAATGACTAACAGATGCAACTGTTTTTTGCCGTTTTTCCCGATTTTATTGATCATTTTTACCAAAAAAGCGCGAGGAAACCCCCTCATTTTTTACATTTTTGGCAGAAAAAAGGTTGCAAAAAGAGAGTTTTTTTGATATTCTTATGTAATAAAAGCATTGATAAAAGGGGTCAACACATGGAAACCAACGATATTTCCAAAACTTTCGGTATCCTGTCTTTTGGCGACGCGGCTATGAAAGAACGCCTGTCGCCCGCTACCTATGCCTCGATCCGCAAGACGATCGACGAGGGGCGGGCGCTGGAAGCCTCGATTGCCGATGAGGTGGCCAACGCCATGAAGGACTGGGCCATTGAACACGGCGCCACCCATTTTACCCACTGGTTCGGGCCGCACACCGACATCACCGCCGAGAAACACGACAGTTTTCTCAACATCACCCCCGACGGACAGGCCATCATGACCTTCTCGGGCAAGATGCTCATTCGCGGTGAGGCGGATGCTTCTTCTTTCCCATCGGGCGGCTTGCGCGACACCTTCGAGGCGCGCGGCTATACGGCATGGGACTGCACCTCGCCCGCCTTCGTGAAAGACGGCACCCTCTACATTCCCACTGCCTTCTGCTCCTATAACGGACAGGCGCTGGATAAAAAGACCCCCTTGCTTCGCTCAATGGAAACGCTCAATACCCACGCCCTTCGTGTCCTGCGTGCCTTGGGTAATACCAAGTCCAAAAAAGTCATTGCTACCTGCGGCCCCGAACAGGAGTATTTCCTGATCGACCGCTGTTTCTACGAGCAACGCCGCGACCTGATGCTCTGCGGCCGCACCTTACTCGGCGCCCGTCCCGCCAAAGGGCAGGAGATGGACGACCATTATTACGGACGGCTCAAGTTGCGCGTCACCGCCTTTATGAAAGAACTGGATGAACAGCTCTGGAAATTGGGTGTTCCGTCCAAGACCAAACACAACGAGGCGGCGCCCGCTCAGCACGAACTGGCCCCCATCTTCGCCACCGCTAACATCGCCTGCGACCAGAACCAACTGATCATGGCGCTGATGCGTCAGGTAGCCAAGAAACACGGGCTGGCTTGCCTGTTGCATGAAAAGCCTTTTAAGGGTGTCAACGGTTCGGGTAAACACAACAACTGGTCGCTGTGCACCGATGACGGACAGGTGCTGCTCGATCCCGGTTCTACCCCCTATGAAAACACAAGATTTCTCGTCTTTTTGGCGGCTACCGTGAAAGCGGTAGACGATTATGCCGACCTGCTTCGTTTCTCCATCTCGGTACCGGGTAATGACCTGCGTCTGGGTGGCAACGAAGCCCCGCCCGCCATTGTTTCCATCTTCTTGGGCGACGAGTTGGGCGCTGTGGTCGATTCCCTGATTACGGGACAGCCCTATGCCCAGCCCGACGGACAGAGTTTGCAGATCGGTGTTAATTCCCTGCCGCCCCTGCCGCGGGATAATACCGACCGCAACCGCACCTCTCCTTTTGCTTTCACCGGCAATAAATTTGAGTACCGTTCCTGCGGTTCGAGCGCCTCGGTGGCCGATTCCTGCACCGTACTCAACGCGATTGTAGCCGATACCTTGCGTGAGTTTGCCGACCGTCTGGAGGGCGGCGAAAACGCCACGGCCTTGATTACCGAAACCCTTAAGGCCCATGAGCGGGTCATCTTCAACGGCAACGGTTATACCGAAGAATGGGTGCGCATCGCCGAAAAGCGGGGACTGCCCAACTACCGTTGCGCCGTCGATGTTCTGCCTGTTATTTTGGCCGAGAAGAATGTGCGGATGTTGGAGCGTACCGGCGTTTTTACCGAACAAGAATGTCGGGCACGGTACGAAATTGAGTTGGAGAAATACGCCAAGACCATCAATATTGAAGCGCTGACCATGGCCGAAATGGTGCGTCATTCTATTCTTCCTCACGCCATGGAATCCTGCGGTACGCTGGCTGAGAAATGCCTGCACGTCGAGCAGATCACGGGTAAAAACCTCACCTACCGCAACACGGTGCAGATGTTGGCTCAGACCATCGACTGCATTCAGGAGAAATTAACGGCACTGGAGAACGCCACCGATAAAGCGGCCGCTATGACCGATCGCTACGAACAGGCGCACGCCTATCACGAAACGGTCCTGCCGGCTATGGAAGAACTGCGTGAACCCTGTGACTTCTTGGAAGAGCATCTGGACGAGCGGGATTGGCCGCTTCCCTCCTATTTTGATATGATGTTCCGCTTATAAAACAAGCCCCTATCCACATGGATAGGGGCTTTTTTCGCCTAACTTGCATTTTTGGCTCATATGTAGTATAATACGGTATGAAAGGAGGACAATGCATGGAACAAGAACATATTGACGATATTATCATGGATATACAAATACAAGAAGAATCCATTCCCGCACAAGAGGAGACCCCAGTCGAAGAACCGACGGAAGAGATCGCCCCCGAACCCTTGGATGAACAAGCGGAGGAAACCGAGCCGACTGACGAGGCAGAGGAAACCGAGGTTGAACCGACGGAAGAGGCCCCCAAGGCGGCATGGCTTTCCTTTTTTACACGCAATCATATTTGGATGCTTACCATCGGACTGACCGCGCTTTTGATTGCGGCCTGTACCCTTACCCTCCGATGCTATCGTATCACGATGAACAATCAACAATGGTTGCGCTTTTCCTTTTCGGGTAATGTTGAGCGTGTGGTAAGAAACAGCGGCGTGGACATCAAGGACAATTATGTGATCGAGGTGGACTATCCTTCCCCTCTCGCCCCGATGGTGACGGTGCATACCGATTTTGATGTCACCATGCAGGCCGACGGTGCCACACAGACCAAGCGTTTGGCTGCCGGTACCGATCGGGCGGGCGTGCTGGCCGCTTTCGGCATTGTGATGGATGATGATGACCGTTTTTCCATGGCCGATGACGAAACATTACGGAAAGACTGCATGGTCACGGTCAACCGCGTTGAGGTCAAGACCGAGACTTATGAAGAAGCCATTGCCTGCCCCGTGCAGGATCTGACCCAACCCGAACTGGGTACCCAGACGCTGGCCACCCCCGGCCGAGAAGGGTTACGGCGGGTAACGGGAATCCGTACCTATGTGGACGGGGTGATCACCGATGTGGTGGAACTGGAGAGCGAGATCCTTCGTCATCCCACCACTACCGTACTCTACTCCGAACAACCCATCCCCGGCGCCGGCAACGGCAAACCGGAGGACTACTCCCGTATGCTGACCTGTCAGTCAACCGCCTACTGCATCAAAGGCACAACCGCCAGCGGTAAAAAGACGCAAAAAGGGTATGTTGCGGTAGACCCCAGCGTCATTCCGTTGGGTACTTGGCTTTACATTGAAAGCCTGACCCCCGGCATGGAAGACTACGGCTACTGCATTGCCGCCGATACGGGCGGTGCCATTGTGGGAAATATGGTGGACGTCTATTTCTACACCGAAGATGAATGTCGGGTATGGGGACGGCGCAATATCAACGTTTATGTATTAGGCTAATCCCCCTATACGGATTAAGCCCCCTCGGATGAGGGGGCTTTCTTTTTTAAAAATGAGGGATTCCTGTTCTCTCCCTCCGACTCGCCAAAGGGAGGCAGAGCGGTTTATTATATAAGAAAACGGAGCGACAAACTCGTCGCTCCGTATTATTATTTCATTACTACTTGAAGACAAATTCCTCACTTGAAATCAAATGGCTTTGTGTGCCTTTCACACCGGTCATATATACATGAAAGAACTTCTATAATCTGTTCGGTGGACCGTACCTCTTTCGTAAATTTTAGATACCCTATATTGCTATGATAGCTGCGGCCTTCCGTGTCTTTCACCCACGCGATCCGACCGCTCTCGGTATTTCCGATTCCGATAGAACACGATTTGATTTAATTATGGGACCTTGCCCGATCTTACTTCATGGGACCGTACCTCTTTGTTAAGATAAAGATCCGTGGCTTATTCAGCCGAATGTTACTGCTTCATTGGACCGTACCTCGTTTCGAGATCTCCTTAGGGTTTCTTCAACACTTTCTTTCTCGTGGCGAGCCCGTGGGCTCCAACACTGGTACCGCTTCTCGGTTTCCTCATTTTCGCCACCTCTTTCTTTAGGTGTTATTTTTCTTTTCTTACTCTCTCTTTCTGGTTTTATTATAACCGAGGTTTTGGTATTTGTCAATACTATTTTTGTAATTTTTTATAATTTTTTTCAACTTTTCATTCTTTTATCGTGTGTTATTTTTTAAACAAAGAAAAAAGCCTGAGTTTTCAGGCTTTTTAGTCAACAAGGACAGGGTTGAATTGTATCACGTCGGCGGATATCAGCTGATAGGACACGCCGTCTTTCACGCCTTCAAAGGCACGGCCCTTTCCGCCGGCGTGCAGATGGCCGTAATAGCATTTTTTTATGCCGTAACGGGAGAGCACATCGGAAAACAGCGTACAAGAACTCATCGGCGACAAGGGCGGGTAATGCATAAATACAACAGGTTCTCCGCCGGTCTGCACCGCTTCCTTGCAACTGGCCTCCAAACGCATGACCTCGCGGCGCAGCAATTTATTATCCTGTGCCGAGTCCCCGAAGATGTTCCAACCTCGACTGCCGCACACCGTTTTATCCCCCACGGGATAGGCATTATTAAACAGGAAATCTATGGTAGACAGGTCATGTTCTTCCAATAGCGCATGCAGTTTCTTTAGCGTGCTCCACCAATAGTCGTGATTGCCTTTCATGAGCAATTTTTTGCCGGGAAGACGATTGAGGAATTGCAGATCGGGCAAGGCTTCCTCGCTCGTCATGCCCCAAGACACATCGCCGGCGATGACTACCGTATCGGAATCGGTGATGCCGGCACGCCAGTTATTTTCCAATTTTTCTACCGCATTCTCCCATCGGGCGCCAAAGATATCCATCGGCTTATTTACGCCCAAAGACAAATGCAGATCGGCAATTGCAAAAAGTGACATAATTTCACCTGTATGTTTCCCCCATCTTTCGCTCATACTATAGGCGAAAGGATGTGTGATATATGAGTTGTGATAAACCCAATTCCGGCGTTTCCTGTGAAGTAGCCAACTGCCAGTTCCACGACGGCAAAAATCATTGCACCGCTTCCAAGATCAACGTCGGCCCCGGCTACGCATTTTCCAGCGCAGACACCGTTTGCGCCACCTTTAAGCCGGGCAAATAAAAAGAGGGGCTAAGCCCCTCTTTTTATTTTACAAAATTCAGGAGCCGGTCGGCCATTTCGGTGCGGTCGATCACCTGCGGGAAGCGAACTTCCATACTCTTCAAATTTCCCAAAGAAGCAGGGCAGGCTACGCCGTAGCCCTTTTCCAGACGTTCCAGATTGACAAACTCGTCGGCATCGGGCGTTTCTCCTAAGGCACGCAAGACACTCGAAGCAAACTTAAAAGGCGATGCCGTAGACGCTACCAGCATGGGATTCTTGCCGTCGGACTTACGGCAGGCGCCGATGGCCACGGCGGTATGGGTATCGCAGACATACCCGTCTTTCTCCCACGTATCTTTGATCACGGCACAGGTGCCGTCCTCGTCAATGCTGTCCCCGATAAAGAGTTTGGACAACTTCGCAAAGGCTTTCTCGGAAATGGCATAGGTGCCGAAGTCCTTGAGTTCCGCCATCAGATCAGCGACCGCCTGACAGTTGCCGTCATAGAGATACCACAGCATACGCTCCAAGTTTGAGGAGATCAGAATATCCATCGAGGGAGAGATGGTGGCGTGGAATTCACGGTTTTTATTATAGATACCGGTATTGATAAATTCGGTCAGCACATCGTTGGCATTGGAGGCACAAACAAACTTTTCAATGGGCAATCCCATGCGAGAGGCCATATACGCCGCCAAAATGTTACCGAAGTTGCCGGTAGGCACACACACGTCGATCTTATCGCCCATCTGAATGTGACCGCTCGCAACCAGCTTCAGATAGCCATGGATATAATAGACGATCTGAGGCAGCAGGCGACCGAAGTTGATGGAGTTAGCACTGGAGAGGAAGCACTTCTTCTCGTCGAGCATGGCGCGCATCTGCTCATCGGCAAAGATGGTTTTAACACCGCTCTGGGCATCGTCAAAATTACCGATAATACCGCAGGAGGCTACGTTATTCCCCTTTTGGGTGATCATCTGCAATTTCTGCATATCGCTCACGCCGTCGCTGGGATAGAACACCAAAATTTTTGTGCTTTCAGCATCGCAGAAGCCTTCCAGCGCCGCCTTGCCCGTATCGCCCGAGGTGGCCACCAGAATGACCGCCGTACGCTCTTCTTTTTGCTTTTTAAGAGAAACGGAAAGCAGGTGCGGCAACATTTGAAGCGCCATATCCTTAAAGGCACAAGTGGGGCCGTGCCACAGTTCCAGAATATGCTTACCCGATTGGAGGGTATGGATGGGCGCAGGGTCTTCGCCGCCGAATTTGGCTGCCGTATAGGCGTTATTTACGCAAAAGGAGATCTCCTCATCGGTAAAGTCAGACAGATACAGACGCAATACCTTTTCGGCCGTTTCCTTATACGACAAACCAAGCAGGCTGCTCATATCACAGGTCGGTATCCGTTCGGGTACATACAAGCCGCCGTCGGGCGCCAAACCCCGCAGGATAGCCGCGCTGGCCGAAACGGCAGGACTGTTCCCTCTTGTGCTGATAAAATTCATTGTGTTTCACCTCAGATAGTTTTTCATATATTCCATAGCATTATTAAAAAATACTTGGTTAGCAAATGTTTCCCCAAACTCCTGCACCAGTTTTTCATGCAGTTTTGGCAGATCCTGCACCCCGCTCACACCGTCGGGCAGGGACGATACGCCGTCAAAATCGCACCCTAACGCCAGAGGGCAATCCTTCATCGCCTGGATATGCGGCAGGATATCCTCGCCCACAAAGGGCGGATACAGATTGATGCCGATCAGCCCCAGTTTCCTGCGGGCCTGCGGCGTTAAATTGCGCACATGATCGCACACCTCAAAGGCGTTGGAATGGGACGCGATCATAGGACCTTGATAGTACTCGGTAATCTCCTCAAAACTCTGCCGATTGGCATGGGACAGATCGACGATCATCCCCAGATCGGCCATACAATCGAGCGCCGCACGACCAAACGCGGTGAGTCCTCCGTCATCGGGTACGCCGCAAGCCAATTCATTGGGCCCGTTCCATGTGACGGTAACGATGCGCACGCCCATCTCATGCAAAACCTTAATATTTTCAATTTTGCCGTCGAATGCGCCGCCGCCCTCAATACCCAAAATAGCCGCTACACGGCCGCCGTCATGCGCCGCCACGATTTCATCATAGGTACAACAAAGAGCGATGCGGTCGGCATTCTGCGCAATTTCTCGCTTAAAATTGTCAATGACGCGGCAGGCATTGTCAAAGCGGGTGCCACCTTGCAAGGTATCGGGGGTCCAGACGGCAAATACCTGCGCTGCTTTTTGGTAGCGACAGAGCCGATTTAAATCGATATGTAAATGATTCCTGCCTAAGCGACAATTTTGCACCACCAGTTCATGGGCGGTGTCGCAATGCAGGTCAAAGAGTGAAAGCATTTTGGATCCATTCATGATGGGTTATCGTGCCTCCCATGGCCGTGATGGCCACCACATCAAAGCGGGGCTGGCGGGTTGAGGGATGCTGTTGCAGATAGCACAGGGCTGTATGAATGATGCGTTGTTGTTTTTGACGGGTCACCGCCTCGACCGGCCGATACAGCGCCGCGCCGTCGCGCAACTTGACCTCGCAAAAAACGATGTATTCCTCATTCTCGGCAATCAGATCGATCTCACCGCCGCGCACCGTGTAGTTTCGCATGACGATGCGATAGCCTTGCTTTTCCATAAGTTTGGCGGCATAGGTTTCCCCGCCGTCACCGATTTTTCTTCGATTCATAGGATCTTCTTAAGAAAACTCATGCGGTAGATCTCATTGGGACCGTATTGCCGCACAAGCGCCATATGCTCGGCGGTCGGGTACCCCTTGTGTTTGCCCAGATTGTATTGAGGATAGGCCAGCGCATACTCACCCATCAGCCGATCTCTGGTCACCTTCGCCAAAATCGATGCCGCGGCGATGGACAGGCTTTTGCTGTCCCCCTTGACCACCGTAACATTCGGGTATTCTATGCCTTTATTGCAATTTCCGTCGATCAGCAACAAGTCGGGCGCCACGCCCATCGCCGCCACTGCGCGGTTCATGGCCAGCATGGTAGCATTGAGAATATTGATCTCGTCGATCTCGACAGGAGAGGCCAAACCGACACCCCACGCCACCGCCTTTTCGACAATCACATCATAGAGGGCCTCCCGCTTCTTCTCCGAGAGTTTTTTGGAATCGTTAATCCCTAAATCTTCCAACCCCTCGGGCAGAATGACGGCACCGGCACAGACCGGCCCGCACAACGGTCCCCGTCCGGCTTCATCGACGCCGGCTATGACCGTGTAGCCATTGGCTTTATATTCGGTTTCGATTGAAAAATCAGCCATTTGCAACAACCTCAAAACTGATTCGTCCTAACTTTCCGGCACGGTACTCATCCAATAAGATATGTCCCGCACGCTCGGTATCCACCACGGCACCCCGCCCGATAAAGCCACGGGCACGGCCGATCTTCTCTAAAATTTCATACCCTTGCAGATCTTCAAAATCCTTAATTTTATACCGATCCACCAAGGCTTGCGGCGCCGTTTTGGCAATGGCGGCCGAGAGATTTTGGGCGATATATTCGGTGTCCAATACCTCGTCCTTAATGGCACCGGTATAACACAACAAGAGTGCCTGATCCTCGGTATCGATCTTAGGCCAGAGGATACCGGGGGTATCCAGCAGATCTAAGCCTTGTGCGCCCGACACGCTTACCCATTGCTTGCCGCGGGTGACACCCGGACGATCCTGCGCCGCCGCCGCTTTGCGACCGGCCAGCATATTGATAAAAGAACTTTTCCCCACATTGGGAATGCCCGTGATCATAATGCGCAACCGCTTGGAGGCGATCCCTTTCTCGGCACGGCGCGCCAGAATATCGGCGCCCGCACTTTGAGCGGCACGGACAAAATCGGCCACACCCTTTTTCCCCCGACAATCGACCGCCACCGCAAACTGCCCCTGCTTTTTGAGCGCAGAGAGCCATGCGGCAGTTATATTCGGGTCGGCCAAGTCGGACTTATTGAGTACCGTAATGCGGGGCTTATCGCCCAGCAACTCATCCAATACGGGGTTGCGGGAAGCGTTGGGGATGCGGGCATCCACCACCTCGCAGGCAATGTCGCACATCTTCAGGTTTTCGGTAATGAGCCGTCTGGTTTTGGCCATGTGACCGGGAAACCAGTTAATCGTATTTCGATTCTCTTCCATTACACCGCACCGAAATTGGCAAAGGGGTAGAGAATCCACAGCGCACGGCCGACGATCTCCTCCCGATCGACTAGACCTACCGACTGATAACGGGAATCATACGAATGATTGCGGTTATCCCCGCAGGCAAAATACTGATCCTCTCCCACCGTGACAGGGAAGTAGGATTCGTTATACCACATATCGTAATTGGTCATCACTTCATTGATGTACGGCTCCTCCAGCGGCTTGCCGTCCACGATCAATTTGGCTGACTCCTTATCGAAATCGACCGTCTGCCCCTCCACCGCGATGATTCGCTTAATATACGGCTCGGACTGTTCCCTTAACGAGAAGACGACCACATCGCCGACTTTGGGCTGATACAGGAAGTTGGACACGATCACACGCTGCCCGTCCAATAAAGTGGGGGTCATCGACGGGCCGGAGATGGTGACCACACGCAAAATAAAGGAAAAGACAAACACCACGACCACAAGGGCCAACACCAACATCTCTACCCACTCGTAGAGTTCACCGGCGCGTTTTTTCTTTTCATCGGTTCCCGTTTCCATGGCTACCTCCTAAAAAATGAAAAAGGGGGACATTCCTGTCCCCCTCGCATGCGTTAGATTCTTTCCTTAACGCGGGCAGCCTTACCAACACGATCACGCAGATAGTAAAGCTTGGCTCTGCGAACTTTACCGCGACGAACCACCTTAACATCCACAACATTGGGCGAATGAACAGGGAAAACCCTCTCCACGCCTACGCCGTGGGACAGGCGACGAACGGTGAAAGTCTCAGTCAGACCACCGCCGTTGCGGGAAATTACAGTGCCTTCAAACATCTGGATACGTTCCTTCGCGCCTTCTTTGATGTTGACGCTTACGGCAACAGTATCGCCCACTTCGAAAGCAGGGACATTTTCTTTCATCTGTTTGCTGTTGAACTTTTCGATAGCAGTCATAGTATCCTCCATTAATCATCAGTACATTCATTCGCCGTGCCTTTGCACGGCCAGCGGAATGCCCGTATTACATGCTTGGATATTCTATCACAAGTTTCACAACAATGCAAGAGAAATTTTTATTTTATTTCAAATTTTAATTCCACACCGTCACTCGACACGTGAGCACGGGCAAATCGCCCCACCTCGAACACGTGCCGCACCAGCCGATCTTCGACCTGACGCTCGACATAGCGGCGCACATTTCTGGCGCCGTACTTCTCCGAGAAGGACTCTTTGGCGATATAGGCAAGCGCCGCGTCATCCCATGTCAAGACAATACCTTGCTCCTCCAGACCGTCACGCAATTCCTTCATAAACCCTTCGGCAATATCGGCAAAGACCGACTGCGGCAAGGGATTAAAGACAACGATCTCATCCACACGGTTGATAAACTCGGGGCGCAGGAAATCGCTCAACGCTTTCATCGCCTTATCCTTGGATCGGGTATTGACAGAGGCACCGAAGCCTGCCGCCGTACCGCCGATCTGCGAACCGGCATTGGAGGTCATAACAATAACCGTATGTTCAAAGGAAACGGTGCGCCCATGGGCATCGGTCACCCGCCCCTCATCCAAAATCTGCAACAGGATGTTGAGCACATCGGGATGCGCCTTTTCAATCTCATCAAACAGCACCACCGAATAGGGCTTGCGGCGGATCTTCTCGGTCAACTGCCCCGCCTCGTCATACCCGACATAGCCGGGCGGCGAGCCGATAATACGGGACACCGAGTGCTTCTCCATAAACTCCGACATATCCAGACGAATCAGTGTTTCGGGGGTATCAAACAGTTCCTTGGCCAACACCTTGACCAATTCGGTCTTGCCCACACCCGTCGGTCCGGTAAAAATAAAGGATACCGCACGCTTACGCGGAGTGAGAGCGGCACGGGCACGGCGCACGGCGGCGGCAATGGCGGCGATCGCCTCATCCTGCCCCTTGATCTTGGCGCCTAACACCTGCTCCAGATCCCGCAGTTTGTCGGTTTCCGACTGAATGATCTTGCCCGTCGGCACGCCCGTCCACAACTCGATCACGCGCGCCAGATCTTCCAGCGTAACGGTGGACAGCGACTGCTCCTTGGCCACATCCCGCTGGGCGGTGATGCGCAACAGTTCAGCCTGATTCTCCGCCAATTCCTTATAGGTTTCGTCGGTCATCTGCTCGGTCGGCAATTCCTTGAGACCGGCAATCTTTTCCTCGGTGGCCGTCACCTGCTTTTCCAGGTCGTACAGCGCATCAAACGCCTTATTTTTCAAAGCGGCATTGGCACAGGCCTCATCCAGCAGGTCGATCGCCTTATCGGGCAGATACCGATCGGTCACATACCGCTCGGACAGAGTGACCGATTTGCGAATGATGTCCTCGGAGATGGTGAGGTTATGGAAGGTTTCGTAATGCTCCTTGATGCCGCGCAAAATGGCCATGGCATCATCGATCGACGGCTCTTCTACCATCACCGTCTGGAACCGACGTTCCAGCGCCGCATCCTTTTCGATGTGCTTGCGGTATTCATTCAGGGTGGTCGCACCGATGACCTGGATCTCCCCGCGGGAAAGGGCGGGTTTTAACATATTGGCGGCGTTCATCGAGCCTTCCGACTCGCCCGCACCCACCAAATTGTGCACCTCATCGATGACCAGAATAATATTGCCGATCTTCTTCACTTCTTCGATCAGCCCTTTGACCCGACTTTCAAACTGGCCTCTAAACTGCGTGCCGGCAATCAGCGCCGTCAGGTCCAGCAAAAAGACCTGTTTATCCCGCAGTTTGGCCGGTACATTCCCCGCGGCAATGCGAGAAGCAAGTCCTTCGGCAATGGCCGTTTTACCCACGCCCGGTTCACCGATCAGACAGGGGTTATTCTTCGTGCGCCGACACAGGATCTGCTGGGCGCGATAGATCTCCTCTTCCCGACCGATGACCTTGTCAATCTTGCCGTCACGGGCTCGCTGGGTCAGATCAATACAGTACTGGCTCAGGAATTTATATTTGGGTTTTTTGCCGTCTTTCGGCTTTTCGTTGACTTCCGCCTCGTCCTTGCCCATCATTTTACCAAGTAAGGACATCGACTGGGCACCGCCCTCGGAGAAATCTCCCTCTTCCCCCATCATTTCCATCATTTCAGAGGAGATGGAGTCGAATTCCTCGGCCGAAATGCCCATCTTGGAGAGCATATCATCAACCGGCGCCAAACCCAATTCCTTGGCACATTTGAGGCAATAGCCTTCGTTCTTGGTCGTCCCGTTTTCCATACGAGCCACAAAAACGACGGCCATGCGCTTTTTGCATTTAACACAGAGCATCTTGTTATCCAATGTTGTTTTCCCGTTCTTTCTTCTGCTTAACATACACCTGCAGATGAATCATAATATAATTGATAAAAGCGAAATACAAACTGACCGCCGCCACAACAAAGAGGATCTGCGGCACGATCGGCGGCATCTCAATCAACGGTGTAAAGACCAGATTGAAGCAGATGACCACATAGAATAAGGTTGTCGCCATCTTGCCGTACCAATGCGCCGGCTGCACCTCCACCTTTTTGCGAAGACAGATATAGGCCAACACGATCTGGCTGGCTTCTTTCACAATCAGCGCGATCATGAACCACAGGGGCGCAATATGATGCAGATACAAGCAGATGCAGATGGTGATCTGCGCCAGTTTATCGGCAAAGGGATCGAGCAGAGCGCCGAGTTTGGTCTGCAAATGATATTTACGCGCCAGATGACCGTCCACCAGATCGGAGATCATAATGGCCGCCAATAATACAAACGACCACAGATGCTGACCGATCAGATACAGCCAAGCAAAAAAGGGCGTCATCACAATGCGGAGCACCGTGATCAGGTTGGGCAAATGCTTTAACATACCTTATAACATCTCTTTCCGTTATTTAGTAATCCAATTCACCAAGGGGTTGATCTGTAAAATGTGTTTGAATATGTAAGTTTTCTCTACCGTTTGCGGACCGAACATGGGATCGGTCTTGCCGCCTAATTCCACAACGCAGGCCAGCACCATCAAAATCAAGGCGGCGCAGACCAGACTGACGGCCACACCCAGCAGTCCGTTGCACTGCTTGAGAATGGGCAATCTTAAAATCGGCTTGAGCAACAACCCGATCAGCAGCGTACCCAGCCAGACCAGAGCAAACAAACCAATGGTGGCCAGCGCCGTACTCACCGTTACGGTAATGCCGATATGTTTAAGCACCGCATCAATATATTCTCCCACCGTAGAGGCGTCCGAAGAATGATCCTCACCTAAAACATCCACGCCGAATTTATCGGCAATTCCCTGATTGACCACCGCCGGATCCAGTTGATCGATCGGGGCATCGGGCGATAATCCCTCTTGCGTCTGAATGACCTGTTTGACTGCCCACGGGCGCACGACCGCATCGTCTAATTTTTCGGCTACAGGCTGGGCAAACGAGGACACGATAACCACCGCCAGCACCAGACTGATCAGCCCCGAGATCGACTTGATAAAGCCACGGCGCCAGCCCAAAATCGCACTGACCGCAACAACGGCAATTACGATAAGATCTAATACAATATGCATCTTTTCCTCCTTATTTCACATAACGGGCCTGTCGGGCATTATAGGCGATCAGTGCTCCGTTTCTGGCGGTATCCAAGCGGTACTCGCCGCGGTTGGCCGTCGCGATCGGTTCCTGTGCCCCCAATCGGTAATAGGCTTGATTCATCATGACATAGACCGTCTGCCCGTATCCCGTCACGCTCTGCGCCGCCGAGGGCAGGTAATGGATCGTTTCCTTACCGCCGCTTACCGTGCGCAGTTCATACCCTTGATCGGTACGTCCCGAGAAGGCAAAGATCATAGGTTCTTCCGAAATATCAAAGCATACCAATGAGTTTTGTCCGAACGTGCCGCTGTGCCGTATGGTGCCTTTGCCCATATCCAATACAAAGTAACCCTGATCGGTCACGCACACCGCCGTATTGGCATCGGCGATGCGCAGATCGTATACAAACGAGCCGGCCACCGCCACACGGCATAACGGTTCTTCCTTTTTCGGATCGAAGCAGACCACCTCGCAACCGAGTTCGTCCTGTCCCAGTCGAATACCGGCGCAGGCAAAGCGGGTGGGCAGCCCGTAAACGGCGGTTGCCGTAATATAGGTGTCAGACGCATACCACTTATAGCGTTCCCGATAGGCGTTATCATACACCGTTAATTGCGATTTATACCCCTCGGTCTTGTGCGCCACGATCAGCGCTCCGCTCTCGCTTAACGCGGCGTCGATGATCGCCATCTCAAAGTTTAATTTCTTTTTCTGAGAGAAACTGTCATATATCGCCGCCGTTTTGGCACCACGGTCAAAAACCAGAATCCGCCGTGCCGTAGCCGACACCGAGGGCGACTCCATCACCAGCGGCTCATTGAGAAAGGCCAGACCTGACGAATCATACACCTTAATACGGTCATCGGCCACCGCTACGATCCCATCCTTAAAGGGAACAACCGTGCGGCTCTCTCCCTCGGTAAAGGTGATGGCATCCACCTCGTCCAACTTCCCGCCCAGTCCATAAGCGATGCGGGACGCGGTGCGGCGAATATCGTCGCCATTGAGATGGCTGAAATTAAACACCACACCCAGCAACACGATCAGCACCAACAACACCAGACAGCCGATACGCATATAGCGGATGACCTTAATTCGATTGTCCTGCGGCAGATTCAACATCAATAGATCACCTGTTCCAAAAATAACCCGTAAGGCGGCAGAGTCATGCCCGCCCGCTCACGGTCTTTACTTTCCAAAATCTCACTCACCTGTTTGGGGGTGAGCAAGCCTTTTCCCACATCCAAGATCGTACCCGCCAACCCGCGGGCCATCTTATATAAAAAGCCGTTTCCGGTCATACGGATCTGCAAAACATAGCCGTCTTCCGCCAGTTCGATCCGCTCGATACGGCGCACGCTGTCCCCTTCCTTGGCGCCTGCGGCACGGAAAGCGGCAAAATCATGCTCCCCGCACAGCACCTGCGCCGCCTGCTCCATCGCCTGTCGATCCAGCGGATAGGGGCAATGATAGGCAACACCCCGCAACAGGGGCGGCAGACAATGAAAGGGACAAATTTGATATACATAGGTCTTGCCTTTGGCGCTGTAACGGGCATGAAAATCTTCCGCCACTCTTTCCACGCCCAACGCCCGCAGACTGTCGGGCGCTATGGCATTAAAGGATGCCAGAAAACGGGGGATATCCAAGTCCTGCTCCGTCTTGAAATTGGCGCAATACCCTTTGGCGTGCACACCCGAATCGGTACGGCCGCAACCGGTGATATCGGTTGGATGGCGCAGAATGGTCTGCACCGCGCGCTGCACAGCCGCGCATACGCTCTCCCCGTTTTTCTGCACCTGCCAGCCGCAAAACGCACTGCCGTCAAAGGCCAGGGTCAGGCGATAATTGTTCACACCAATACACCCCATCGAATAAAAATATTACACAAAATAACCACCGCCAGTACCAAAACCGATACAATGGCCGCTACCGCATCCCGCCGATGCAGCCGATACTGCCGCAAACGGGTGCGCCCCCCGCCGCCTCGGTAACAGCGGCACTCCATCGCCACCGCCAACTCATCGGCACGGCGAAAGGACGACACAAACAACGGCACCAAGATCGGCACCAAGGCCTTGGCTTTCTGGATCAGGTTCCCCGTTTCCAGATCACTGCCCCTCGCCTTTTGCGCCGAGGAGATCTTATCCACTTCCTCGATCAGCGTGGGGATAAACCGCAAGGCGATGGTCATCATCAACGAAAACTCGTGCACAGGCAGTTTGATCTTTTTTAAGGGCGAGAGCAACCGCTCCAGCCCGTCGGTCAGCATGATCGGAGAGGTCGTATAGGTCAAAAGCGATGTGCCAATAACCAACAACACCACCCGCACCAACATCGTTACCGTGCGCCAGATCCCCTCTTTGGAAACGGAAATGATCCAAAATTGCAGGATCGGCTCCCCGCCCGAGTAAAACAGGTTGAGCAGAGTCGTAATGACCAGAATAAACAGAATGGGTTTTAAGCCCTTGACCATTAACTTAAAGGGGATATGCGAAAGCATAACCGCCACCGCCACAAAAGTCGCCGCACACAGGTAGGCAGCCGGCGTCTGCGCCACGAAAATGATAACGATCAGGAAAATGACCAAGATCAGTTTGAGCCGCGGGTCCAAGCGATGGATGGGCGAATCATAGGGGTAATACTGGCCGATGGTAATATCTTTGATCATGCCCGACCACCTCCCAACATCCGCAACACCTCGGCGGCCGCACCGTCGGCGGTGTAAACATCCGTTCGGATATCAATACCCTTTTCTTTGAGCCGCAAAAACACCTCGGTCATCTGCGGCACTGACAGCCCCATCGCGTGAAGTTCCGCCGCACGCCCGAACACCTCGTCCACCGTGCCGTCCATCACCAAGCGCGAATCGTTCATCACCAGTACCCGCTTGGCATACCGCGCCACATCCGACATCGAATGGGATATGAATAATACCGAATGTCCCGCCAACGAATAGTCACGGATATACGCCATGATCTCCCGCTTGCCGCGAGGATCCAGCCCCGCCGCCGGCTCGTCTAAAATCAGAAGTTTCGGTTGCATGGCAATCACGCCCGCAATGGCTACCCGACGCTTCTGCCCGCCCGAAAGGGCAAAGGGACTTTTATCGTATACGCGCTCGTCCAGCCCTACCATGGCCAGACTCTCCCGTACCCGACGGTCGATCTCCCGCTCATCCAGCCCCATATTTTTAGGGCCGAACGCCACGTCTTTGTATACCGTCTCCTCAAATAATTGATATTCGGGATATTGAAAAACCATACCCACCGTAAAGCGGGCGGCTTTGAGGGTAACTTTATCCGAGAAAATATCCTTCCCGTCGATGAGCACCTGCCCCGATGTGGGCCTTAGCAATCCGTTGCAATGGCGAATCAAGGTGCTCTTGCCCGAACCGGTATGCCCGATCAGACCGATAAACTCACCGTCACCAACGGTCAGACTCACGTCCTGCACTGCCGCGTGTTCATAGGGAGTTTCTTTACTGTATATATAACTCAGATTCTTCAGTTCCAGTTTCATGCGCCCACCTCCCCGAGCAACCGCTCAAGTACCGCGACACATTCCTCTACCGTCAGCACCGCTTCGGGCACTTCGATCCCCTGCGCCCGCAAGGCATGCATGAGCGCCACGCTCTGCGGCACGGTAAGCCCCGCTTGGCGCAATACGTCTTCCTGCGCAAATACTTCATAGGGAGTGCCGTCCAGCAGGATCTTCCCGTCATCAACAACAATGACCCGATCGGCCTCCACCGCCTCGTCCATGTGATGGGTGATGAGGATCACGGTAATGCCCGACGCGACCAAACGGTGCAACACTTCCATGATACTGCGCCGCCCCTTGGGGTCGAGCATGGCCGTCGGCTCATCTAAAACAAGCACCTTGGGCTGCATGGCCAAAATACCCGCAATGGCAATACGCTGTTTCTGCCCTCCCGAAAGCAGAGAGGTCGAATGGGTGGCATACTCGCTCATGCCCACCGTTTCCAACGCATCAGCGACTCGCTTGACCAACTCCTCGTGCGGCACTCCCAGATTTTCGGGCGCAAACGCCACATCCTCTTCCACCACCGAGGATACGATCTGATTATCAGGGTTCTGAAACACCATGCCGACCTGCTCACGAATCCGATCTAAATTCTCTTCCTTAGCGGTATCCATGCCGCAGACGGTCACCTGCCCCCACGTGGGCGCAAAGATCCCGCCGATCAGTTTTGCCAGCGTGCTTTTGCCCGAACCGTTGTGGCCGAGCACGGCAACAAAACTGCCCTCGTCAATCCCCAATGTTATATTGTCTACTGCCGGCTTCGCGCCCTCTTCATAACGGAAGGTCAGGTCGCGTACCGATACGATTTGACTCATCACTTATCTACTCCAACGTGCCGTAACTCCGGTCGGCAACACCAGTCCCGTTTCGGTAACCGGCAAGCCCAATTCGTCCACCTCGACCTGTCCCCCGAACTTGGGAGTCAGCACACGATCACACAAATAGCGGATCACGCCCGAGGCAAACCCTGTCGTATACGAATTGATGACCACAAATAACGGATCATCCGATAATATCTTTGTGGTCAATTCCACAAAATCATACAATTTTTCTTCTAATTTCCAGACCTCACCGCTCGGCCCGCGGCCGTAGGACGGCGGATCCATCAGAATGGCATCGTAACGATTGCCGCGCCGGATCTCCCGCTCGACAAACTTCACACAATCGTCCACCAGATAGCGGATGGGCGCTTCGCTCAAGCCCGACAAGGCAGCATTCTCTTTCGCCCATTGTACCATGCCCTTGGCGGCATCGACATGGGTCACCTGCGCGCCCGCCTTGGCACAAGCCACCGTCGCCCCGCCCGTGTAGGCAAACAGATTCAAAACCTTAATGGGACGGCCGGCACGAGCGATCTTCTCCCGCATCCAGTCCCAATTATCCGCCTGTTCGGGGAATAGTCCCGTATGCTTAAAATTGGTCGGACGAATGTGGAATTTCAAGTCCTTATACCCAATGGCGAAATCCTCAAAGGGCTTATAGAACTCCCAGTTTCCGCCACCGCTCTTGGAACGGAAATACCGTCCGTTCGCCCGATTCCACGCCGGATTGTTCTTCTCTCCGCCGAAAATGGCCTGCGGGTCGGGACGAATGAGGGTCACATTCCCCCAACGCTCCAAACGCTCCCCAAAGGCGGCGTCGATCAATTCATAATCTTTCCAATCGTTTGTTACAAACATAATTTATATATCCAATGTCATTTGATTTGGCGGGGTATTCACCTTTACGCCGATATGTGCACAGGCGGCAGGAGTAATGCAACGCCCGCGCGGGGTACGGTTAAGAAACCCGATCTGCAACAGATACGGCTCATACACGTCTTCAATGGTCACCGCATCCTCACCCGTCGTCGCCGCCAGCGTTTCCAGTCCTACCGGACCGCCGCGGAAATTCACCGCGATCGAGCGCAAAATGTTACGGTCGGTATTATCCAGCCCCAGCGCATCGATCTCCAGTTTACCAAGCCCTAAATCGGCTACCTCACGGGTGATAATGCCGTCGGAATACAACTGAGCGAAATCACGGATCCGTCTGAGCAGACGGTTGGCAATACGGGGCGTACCCCGACTGCGGCGGGCAATCTCCATCGCCCCCGACTCCTCGATCGGCATATCCAGAATCCCCGCACTGCGCTTGACGATCGAAGCCAGTTCCTCGTGCGAGTACATCTCCAGGCGGAAGAGCATCCCGAATCGGTCACGAAGCGGGCCGGTCAACTGCCCGGCACGGGTCGTCGCCCCAATCAGAGTAAACTTTTTCAGATCCAATCGAATCGAGCGAGCCGACGGGCCCTTGCCGATGATAATATCCAGCGCATAGTCTTCCAAGGCCGGATACAACACTTCCTCCACAGCCGACGAAAGCCGATGGATCTCATCGATAAAGAGGATGTCCCCGTCGTTGAGATTGGTCAGCAAAGCCGCTAAATCACCGGGCTTTTCAATGGCCGGCCCCGACGTGATGCGGATATTCACATTCATTTCATTGGCAATGACCGAAGCCAGCGTGGTCTTACCCAATCCCGGCGGTCCGTAGAGCAGCACATGATCCAGCGGCTCACCGCGACCGCGGGCGGCCTCAATAAAGACCGAAAGGTTTTCCTTTACCTTCTCCTGCCCGACGTAATCGACCATGAATTTGGGTCGCAGGGAATATTCCGGCTCGTCCCCGCCGGTAAAACCGGTGGACACGATTCTCTCATCCATCTCCATACCCAAACCTCCTTATTTCATCAGCATCCGCAAAGCGGCACGAACGATCTCCTCCACGGGTGCCGACGCATCGACCTGCGCCACCGCCGCTTTGGCTTGTGAACGGGAATATCCCAGCACCAACAGGGCCTTGACCGCCTCTTCGGCATTGTCGCTCTGCGGCTCGGATACCGCAATGATGTCTTCCATATCCCCCGCCACCAAGGTGGCATCCACCTTGTCTTTGAGTTCCAAGGCAATGCGGCCGGCCAGTTTCGGTCCCACTCCTTGGGCACGGGTAATGGCACGAGTATCGCCGCTCAATACCGCCATGGCAAACTGCTCAGGGGTCAAGGTAGACAAAATAGCCAGCGCCGCTTTGGGGCCAACACCGTTGACACCCAGTAAGGTCTTAAAGGACTCCAGTTCCTGTCGGTCGTAAAATCCGAACAGTTCCACCGCCTCTTGCCGAAAGGCCATATAGGTATACACGGTCACCGTCTGCCCGACACCGACCCGCTCCAAGCGCGCCGCCGTCATGGCCGATACGGCCAACTGATAACCAACACCGCCGCAATCGACGACCGCCGTATTATTTTCATTGAGCGCCAAAGTACCACGCAAATAATAAAACATATACAACTCCTAAATCCGATCCTCGCTGTATAACGCACTGCCCGCGCTGTGTGCATGGCAGATGGCCAAGGCCAGCGCATCGGCCGCATCGTCGGGGCGAGGGATCTTATCTAAATTCAAAAACATCCGTGTCATCTCCATCACCTGCCGCTTCTCGGCACGACCGTAACCGGTGATGGCCTGCTTGACCTGTAGGGGGGTATATTCGTAAATGGGAATGTTGTGCTGTTTGGCTCCCAGCACCAGCACGCCTCTGGCATGTGCCACCTGTATGCCCGTCGTAATGTTGGTGTTGAAAAACAGTTCCTCGATCGACACGGCATCGGGCTTATATCGTTGTAATAACTCGTTTACCTGCTCATAAATACCCGCCAACCGATCGGAAAAAGGCGTGTGCGCCGGCGTGGTCATCACCCCGTAGTCCAGCACCTTAAAATGGTTGCCGACGTAGTCGATCACCCCATAGCCGATGGTGGCAAAACCGGGGTCGATCCCGAAAATCACCATAAGGGTACAGTTCTCCTTATAAAATATCAATATATTATACCACTTCTATTTTTGTATTTCAATGGATAAAATAAAAACACATCAAAATTTGATGTGTTTTCATGTCAACTGTTCCTTTAAGGCGGCTAATATTTTCTTTTCCCGCCTCGATACCTGCACCTGTGTCATGCCCAACCGCTGGGCTGTCTGGGCTTGGGTCAGCCCACCGAAATAGCGCAGTTCGATCAGCATGGCATCCTTTTGCGGCAGGGACGATAAGGCCTGCCGCAAACTTAACGATTCGGCATCCAGACGCCCGTCCTCGAAACCAACCACGGTTCCACCTAATTCTTCCTCTCTCTCTTCTTCCAAGGACAAGGGCGCCCGTGCCGCATCCAGCGCCTCGGTGATCTCGTCCACCGTAAGAGATAATCGCTCGGACAATTCTCCTACCGTCGGACTCTGTCCCGTTTGCGCTACCATCGCTTGGGTCTCGCGGGCAATGCGCATGGCCCGCTCTTTGATATCTCTGGATACCTTGATCGGACCGGTATCCCGCAAAAACCGTTTCATTTCCCCTGCGATCACGGGGACGGCATAGGTCGAAAAGGCAAAGCCCCGCTCGGGATCAAAATTACGGATGGCCTTGGTCAATCCCACACAACCGGCGCCCACCAACTCCTCATATTCGGCGCCCGTCGAAGCCGCCAGCCGCCCCGCCAAGGCGTAGACCAAATTGAGATTGAGCCGCGCCAATTCCTCGGCGTCCCCTTGGGCAAACAGCCGTTCGTTTTCCTCGGCATAGCAGATCATGATCGAGTACTGATCTTTTTATAGATCTCCAGCCTTGTCCCCCGACCGGGTTTCGACACCACCCGCATCTTGTCCGAAAAACTCTCCATAATGGTAAAGCCCATGCCGGCCCGCTCTCCGGTAGTACAGGTGGTGTATAAGGGTTCGCGCGCCGTGTCGGTATCGTCAATGCCGCAACCGCAGTCTTTAATGGTGATCCACACCACCCCGTCGTCGCTGTAGCGTGCCGTTATGTAAATCAATCCGATGGTATCCTTGTAGGCGTGTACCGTACAGTTGGTCACCGCCTCGGAAATCACCGTTTTGAGTTCCGCCAGCTCGTCCACCGTCGGATCGAGCTGCGCCACAAACCCCGCAATGGCCAGTCGGGCAAAGCCCTCATTGGCCGAGCGGCTGGGAAAGGTCAGTTGGATTCGGTTGGCAATCTTCATGATGCCCGCACCTCCTTGATCAAATTAAATATTCCGCCTAAATTTAATACCTTCCGCACCTGCGGTGACAACCCGTGAAGCATCAACTGCCCGCCCCATGTCCTCACGATCTTGTAGCGACCGAGTACCGCCGCAATGCCCGAAGAATCGCAAAAAGGCACCCCGCTCATATCCAAAATCACCACCTGCGGGCGGGTGCTTTTGATAATGGGATCGGTGCGGGAACTTAAATTGATGAGGTTGTGGTGGTCCATTTCCCCCACCATGGTAATAATCAGAACTTGTCCTTCCTGCTTGGTCGTAATCTGCATACTGTCACTGCCTTTCGCATAAAAAAATAGGACTATCCTTATGATAGTCCTATTTTTATGCAAATTTTATCAAAGCCTGTCGCTTATTTTAAAATCATACCGCGTAAATCAGACGCCATGTGCATACACCCGCAGATGGCCACACATCCGCCCTTGCCCGCCTGTTCCAACGCCAGCGCATACCCCTGTTCATAGTCCTCGCAATACACGGTAGGCTTGCCCGTCTTTTCACACAGCCGAGCCAACTCCCGCCCCGAAAGCCCTCGAGGATCGTGCGGGGTGAGTGTAATAAGGCGATTGACACGGGGGGCTAACAACTCCAGTTCTTTGGTGTAATCCTTGTCGGCAAACACACCAAACAAGGCCACCACCGGCCGCTGATCCACATAGCTCTCCAACGCCGCACACAGAGTACGCATCCCGTCCTCGTTATGCGCCGCATCGAGAATCACCAACGGCTCGCGCTGTAAAATCTCCAATCTGGCAGGGAAAAATGTATTCTTCAACCCTTGCGCAATATGGCTAAGCGAAACGGTAAAGTCCCGCTCGGTCGCCAGATACTCCACCGCCGCCATGGCCGTTACGGCATTATAGATCTGATGCCGTCCCGCCAGCGGCACCGTCATGGCGCGCCCGCGGTAGTCGATCATCGATCCGTCAATATCGCTCTTGATAATTTCCAAATAATCCAGATTCGGCAATTTGAGCGGCACCTGCTTCTCCTTGCAGATACGGTCAATCACCTCGGCCGCCCCATCAAATTGGAAGGGATAGGAAATGACCGCACTTCCCTCCTTGATAATGCCGCACTTCTCAAAGGCAATCTCGGGCAGCGTGTTGCCCAGATACTGCATATGATCATAAGAAATCTTAGTCAGCACGCAACATTCCGGCGCAGGGATGACGTTGGTCGCATCAAAACGCCCACCCAAGCCAACTTCCAACACCACCACGTCACACGCTTTCTTTACGTAGTAGCAAAGTGCGGCGGCGGTAATCAGTTCAAACTCGGTCACGTCATCTTCCATCGCATCTACCACGGGGCGGATATCGTCAATCACCTCTTGCAATTCCTCATCCGAGATGTTGACTCCGTCCACCGAAATGCGCTCATTAAACTCCAGCACATAGGGCGAAATGTACCGTCCGGTACGGTATCCCGCCGCCGTGAGAATATTAGCAATAAAAGTTGTCGTCGACCCCTTGCCGTTGGTGCCCGCCACATGAACAAACCGTAATTTTCTGTGAGGCGCTCCCAACCGTTCCAGCAGCAGAGAGATGCGCCCAAGCCCCAACCGTGACCCCAGATGGGTACGGGAATGGATATACTGTTGTGCGTCGGTCATTCTGCCGCTCCTTTCTTATTGCAATTTAGCAATCGACTCTTCCAAATTGGCCAAAGCTTCTTTGAATCGAGCCAATTTTTCCTTCTCTTTCTCCACCAACTCGGCCGGCGCCTTGGCCACGAATCCCGCATTGCCAAGCTTGCCCTGCGCCATGTTGATCTCTTTTTGAATCTTCTCTTTTTCCTTGTTCAGCCGTGCCAATTCTTTCTCCCGATCGATCAGCTGATCCATCGGAATCATCGCCTTGGCCGAGTCGGTAACCACCATCACGCCGTCACCCTCGATCGGCCCAATGACCACCTTATCCGCCGAAGCCAGTCGCATAAAGGACATCTCACTGCCCGCAAAAGCATCGGGATAATCGGTCTGAATATACACCGTAGCCTTCTTAGACGGCGGCACATTCATCTCCGCACGACGGTTGCGGATGGCGCGAATCAGCGCAATCACACGGTCGGTATCATCCTGCTCCTTCTTGAAAGACAGGGCGGGGTCATACTTCGGCCACTCGGAAATCATGATCGACTCACCCTCGTGCGGCAAACTCTGCCAGATCTCCTCAGTAATGAACGGCATAAACGGATGCAACAACTGCAACGTGCCCGACAATACATAAGAAAGCGTACGCTGCGCATCGATGCGATCGGCCGCGTCGGGATTGCTCTCGAACAGACGGGGCTTAACCAATTCAATGTACCAGTCACACAAATAATCCCACAGGAACTCATACAGGTTAGCCAACGCCGTGCCCAATTCATAGCGGTCTAAGTTCTCGGTGACCGCCTTGACCGTATCGTTATACTTAGACAAGATCCACTTATCATCATTGGTCGGATTCTCGGGTAACCCCGGCTCTTCAATGGTGAGATTCATTAAGGTGAATCGTGCCGCATTCCACATCTTGTTGGCAAAATTGCGCGCCGCCTCGATCTTCTCCACCGAGAAGCGCATATCGTTACCGGGCGAGTTACCGGTAATCAGCGTAAATCGTAAGGCGTCGGCACCGTATTGATCAATAATCTCCAGCGGATCAATGCCATTGCCCAGACTCTTACTCATCTTCCGTCCCTGCGCATCCCGCACAAGCCCGTGAATGAAAACAGTGTCAAAGGGCGCCTGCTTGGTATGCTCCACACCCGAGAAGATCATACGGGCCACCCAGAAGAAGATAATGTCGTATGCCGTCACCAAGGTCGACGTCGGATAGAAATAGTCCAGATCTTCCGTCTTGTCCGGCCACCCTAATGTACCAAACGGCCAGAGCGCCGAAGAAAACCAGGTATCCAATACGTCGGGATCCTGTGTCATGTGGTCACTTCCGCACTTCGGGCAAACCGTCACATCCTCTTCGGATACGATCATCTCCCCGCAAGCGGCGCAGGTGTAAGCCGGCACACGGTGTCCCCACCACAACTGACGGGAAATGCACCAGTCATGAATATTCTCCATCCAGTTGAGATAGATTTTGGAGAAACGGTTGGGCACAAACTTAATGGTGCCGTCCTTCACTACATCCATGGCCGGCCCCGCCAACGGCGCCATCTTGACAAACCACTGCTCGGACGCCAACGGCTCAACGGCCGTACCGCAACGGTAGCAATGCCCCACGTTATGATTGATCGGCTCTACCTTAACCAGATAGCCGCCCGCCTCCAGATCGGCCACGATCTGCTTGCGCGCCTCTTCACGGGTCAAACCGTTGTATTTTCCGCCGTTGATCACACAGGCGTGATCATCCAGCACCTTGATCTCTTCTAAGTTGTGGCGCTTGCCCACCTCAAAGTCGTTGGGGTCATGACAGGGGGTGATCTTCACCGCACCCGTACCAAACTCACGCTCCACATAATCATCGGCTACGATCGGAATCTCCCGTTCAACCAAGGGCAGAATGACCGTCTTGCCTACCAGATGCGCATACCGCTCATCCTCCGGATGAACCGCAATGGCCGTATCGCCCAGCATCGTCTCGGGACGGGTGGTAGCCACCGTCAGATACTCATCCGTATCCTTTACCTGATAGCGAATGTGCCAGAAATTACCCGGACTGTCTTTATATTCCACTTCCGCATCCGACAAGGCCGTCACGCAATGAGGACACCAGTTGGTAATGCGGTTGCCCTTGTAAATGAGTCCCTTGTTATACAGGTCAACAAACGTCTTTTTGACCGCACGGGAAAACCCCTCGTCCATGGTAAAGCGCTCCCGCGACCAGTCACAGGAACTGCCGAGTTTCTTGAGCTGATTGATGATGCGGTTGCCGTACTGATTCTTCCAGTCCCAAACCTTCTCCAGGAATGCCTCACGGCCCAGGTCGAAGCGGGTCAGACCCTGCTCGCGGAGCTTTTCCTCAACCTTAATCTGGGTAGCAATGCCTGCATGGTCATAGCCGGGCATCCACAGTGCTTCAAACCCCTGCATACGCTTGTAACGAATCAGAACGTCCTGAATGGTTTCGTCGAATGCGTGGCCCAGATGCAGCTGACCTGTAACGTTGGGAGGAGGCATCATAATGGTAAAGGGCTTCTTTTCGGGGTTGGGTTCGGCATGGAAATAGCCGCCCTTGACCCACATATCATAGATCTGCTTTTCTACCTGCTGGGGTTCATAAACTTTAGGCAGTTCT
>JAZNYQ010000071.1:0-19567 GCA_045594545.1 Eubacteriales bacterium
CTAAGACCGCTTGGCCTCCGACTTTCTCACCGGGTTTCACCACCTCACGCAAGCGAGGCGCACCGATCGGCTCCGCCAGTGAACGGCGAACCTCTTCTCGGCCTGCTTCCTGTGCATTGACGGGGTTAGCTTTGATGGTGCATGAATAATTTTGATCGGGAATCTCGAAAGACACCAGTGTCTTACTGTAATTCAATTCAAATTTCATGCCGTCACCTTTATCTCTTGATGCTGTGCGCACACTCGCCCAAAATGGTATGAGCGGCTTCCATAATCATTTCGTTTACGGTCGGGTGAGGATGAACGGCTTCGGCAATTTCATGAACGGTGCTTTCCAGTTTTATAGCAGCCAGACCTTCGCCGATCATGTCGGTAGCACGGTCGCAGAACAACTGCATGCCAAGGATCTCGCCTGTTTTTTCATCCGAGACAATCTTAACAAAGCCTTCCTGTTCGCCAACAATCAAGGATTTTCCGTTACCGGTCGAGGCAAACTTACCAACCTTAACCGCATAACCGGCCTTCTTTGCCGCCTCTTCATCCATACCGATACAAGCAATTTCAGGTGTCGTATACACGCAGGCCGGAATCAAGGTGAAATCCGCCTTATGATGATTGCCTTCCTTGCAGTTTCTGGCCGCAACCATACCCTGCTCGCTGGCCGCATGTGCCAACATCTTTTTCCCGTTAACATCGCCAATCGCATAGATGTTCGGGACATTGGTGCAACAATAATCATCGACTGTGACAAAACCACGTTCCATCTTAAGGCCGAGAGCCTCAAAGCCGACATTCTGTGACAAAGGACGGCGACCGGTGGAAAGAACTGCAATTTCGCCCTTTTCAGTCAACTGCTGACCGTTCTGCTCAAAGTGAACCGTAAGCCCTGCTTCAATCTTGGAAACCTTGGCATTCAGATAGAAACGAATCCCCTTCTTCTCCAAGATCTTACGCATGCCTGCGGCAATTTCCTTATCGGTACCGGGCAAGATTTCGGGCATCATTTCCACAACCGAAACATCGCTTCCAAAGTCTTTAAGAACAGAGGCAAATTCCAGACCGATAACACCGCCGCCGATCATAATGGCAGACTTGGGCAGTTCGGTCATAGCTAAGAACCCGTCACTATCCATAACACCTGGCAGATCGGTGCCGGGGATGGGAATACGGGACGGATACGAACCGGTAGCAATAATTGCTTTATCAAAGGTAACAGTTGTATTCTCCTGTCCGGAAACCACAATCGTATGGGCATCGGTAAATTTACCTTCGCCGCGAACCAGTGTTACTTTATTACCGCGAACCAAGCCTTCGATACCGCGAACCAAACGAGATACGACAGCGTCCTTTTTCGCCGCAACCTTAGCATAATCGAAGGTCACATTTTCAGCAAATACGCCATATTCGGCCGCTTCCTTGGCATCGCGATACAACTCGGCCGAGTGAAGCAAAGCCTTCGTGGGAATACAGCCGCGATTCAGGCAAGTTCCGCCGAGAGAATCTTTTTCGATAAGAACCGTTTTCATGCCCAGCTGAGCACTGGCAATGGCTGCTACATAGCCGCCGGGGCCGCCGCCCAGAACGGCAACTTCATATTGATATGCCATTTTTTCTACTCCTATTGTTTGAGTTTGTGAGGCAGGGCGTGTAACGGTTGCTACACGCCCTGACAAAAATTACATCATCAGATAAGGATTCTGAAGCAATGTCTTGACATACTGCAAGAACTGAGCGGCAGGAGCACCGTCAATAATTCTGTGATCATAGGTCAAAGACAAGGTCATGATCGGACGAACTACGACTTCACCATTCTCCACAACGGGAGTATCGGTAATCTTACCAACGGCAAGAATTGCCGCTTCGGGAGGATTGATAACCGCAGTAAATTCATCCACATCATACATGCCGAGGTTGGTAATCGTGAAAGTACCGTCGGTATACTCCTCACGGGTCAGCTTGCCTTCCTTGGCTTTTCCTGCCAGATCGGCAACCTGAGCATGGATCTCGACGACCGATTTCGCCTGCGCATCCTTGATGTTGGGCACAATCAGCCCACCGTCAATGGCTACGGCAACACCCATATTGACATAATTTCTGGTAATGATATCATTACCGCGAACCGTCGAGTTAAGCATGGGGAACTTCATCAAGGCGTGAGATACGGCCTTGATCAGAATATCGGTATAGGAGACCTTAATGTCAGCCGCTTTCAGTTTGGCGCGGAAGCGTACCGATTCGCTCATATCCACCTTCATGCGATGATTGGCCTGAGCCATGGAGGTCAAGCTGTTCATCATGTTGTTGGCGATGGCACGGCGCATACCCGTCATCGGGATGACCGTTTCTTCATGAGCCGAAACTTCGGCAGGGACAAAGGCCGACTTGGACAGAACATCCATCACATCGGACTTCATAATCTTTCCATTCGCACCGGTACCCTTAACCTCAGCCAGATCGACACCGTTCTGCTCGGCAATCACCTTAGCTACCGGCGTAGCCTTTACCGTCGATACATTAGCATTGAGGACATCCTTTTCGATTACCAAACCATCCGGACCAGAACCGGCGACCTTCTGAATATCAATATCCTTTTCCTGTGCTCTCATACGGGCGCGAGGCGTTGAGAATACTCTTTCGCCGGGAGCACGAGTTACTGCCGAAGCCGCAACAGGCGCAACTGCCGGTGCCGTCACGGATACCGTTTCAGCCGGAGTTGAGGATGTGACGGGAGTCGCAATGAAGGCAGCAACATCGGTGCCGGCTTCGCCGACAATGGCGATCGTTTCGGTAATGGGAACAACCTCTCCTTCTCCGCGAACGATCTTAAGAAGCGTACCGGTAGCGGTGGAATCGATGGTGATGGTCAGCTTATCGGTTTCCATCTCAAAGAGAGGTTCGCCCTCATTAACGGTCTCGCCTTCTTTTTTCAACCATTTGATAATGGTACCCTCGGTCATCTGCAGACCCTGTTTAGGCATAATGATAGCCGAAGCATTTACGCTGCTCAAATCCGGCGCGGGAGCGGCCGTTTCGACAACCGTTTCCGCAACAGGAGCCGCTGCAGGAACATCAACTGCCTCGCCGGCTTCACCGACAATAGCGATGGTCTCGGTAATGGGAACCAGATCCCCTTCACCGTGAACAATTTTGAGAAGAGTACCGGTAGCGGTGGAATCGATGGTGATGGTCAGTTTATCGGTTTCCATCTCAAAGAGAGGCTCGCCCTCATTAACGGTCTCGCCTTCTTTTTTCAGCCATTTGATAATGGTACCTTCGGTCATCTGGAGACCTTGTTTAGGCATAATAATATTGGATGCCATATGCTTTGCCTCCCTTATTTATACAACGTTCTCTTAATGGCGTCGTAGATATCCTTTTCCTGAGGAACTACCGCATTCTCGAGGCCGAGGTTAAACGGCAGCGGGCAATCCTTAGCGCCAAGACGCTCAACAGGAGCATCGAGATACTTAAAGCAATTTTCGGAGATCTGAGAGCCGATTTCGGCACCGATACCGCAACGCTTATGTGCTTCATGAACCACAACGGCGCGACCGGTCTTTTTAACCGAGTTGGCAATGGTCTCCATATCGAGAGGCACAATGGTACGAGGATCAATAACCTCAACACTGATGCCTTCCTTTTCCAGTTCTTTCGCTACATTAACCGCCTTCTGGACATAAGTATGAGTACCGACAACGGTAACATCACTACCCTCGCGGACAATCTTAGCCTTGCCGAAAGGAATCATGTAATCAGGATCGTCGTTTACTTCCGCTTTCTGCACATACAGCTGCTTATGCTCAATGAAGATAACGGGGTTATCATCACGAATCGCCGTACGGAGCAGACCAACAACGTCATCGGGAGTAGAGGGCATAACCACCTTCAAGCCGGGGAAATGCACAAACAGGGCTTCCATGCTCTGGGAGTGGGTAGCCGCATTACCGCGACCGACACCCTGCTGACCACGGATGACCAGAGGAATACGGGCTTTACCGCCAAATACATAGCGGGTCTTGGCAACCTGATTGATGATCTGATCGGCAGCAACCAAGGAGAAGTCCATGTACATAAGCTCGACGATCGGACGCATACCCACACAAGCGGCACCTAAGCCTGCGCCGACAAAGCCGGCTTCACTGATCGGGGTGTTACGAACACGGTCTACACCAAATTCATCGGCAAGACCTCTGGTACAACCAAAAATACCACCGAGAACTTCAATATCTTCGCCCATGACGAAAACCTTGTCGTCTCTACGCATTTCAGCAGCGATGGTATCTCTTACTGCGTTTGCATAACTCTTGATACTCATTAGTTGTTACCCCCTTCATAGAATACATCGACCAGCACGTTAGCCGGATCAGGTTCTGCGGCATTGAGTGCATACTCTGCAGCTTCATCGATCTCCTTCTGAGCCGCTGCCGCGATAGCGTCCAGTTCTTCAACCGTAACTTTATACTCTTTCATCAGATACTCGCGCAGTCTGGGAATGGGGTCTTTCTTCTTCCACTCCTCGACCTCTTCACGGGTACGGTACGGAGTCGGGTCACCGACCCAGTGACCGAGATGACGATAGGTCTTGGTCTCGATCAGAATGGGGCCTTTGCCGGCACGGACATCCTTAACCGCCTTTTCAAATACCTTAGCCAACGCTACCACATCGTTACCGTCAACGGTAACACCGGGGATGTTGTAGGAAGCGCCACGGACAGAAATATCTTTAACCGAAGTGCTCTGCCAAGACGGAACAGAAATACCATACAGGTTATTCTCTACTACGAAGATAACGGGCAGTTTCCAGATAGCGGCCAAGTTGAGCGCCTCATGGAAAGTACCTTCGTTGGTTGCCGAGTCACCGCTCCAGCAAACCACCACGCGGTCCTGATTCTGCATTTTTACGCCCAATGCAGCACCGGTAGCAATCGGATAACCGCCGCCAACGATCGCGTTAGCACCCAAGTTACCCTTGGAAAAGTCAGCGATATGCATCGAGCCGCTGCGGCCTTGGCAATAGCCGTCCTGCTTACCCATCAATTCGCATAGAGCGTACTTGGGATCCGCGCCCTTAGCAATACAGTGGCCGTGGCCACGGTGAGTAGAAGTAATATAGTCTTCATCGGTGATAAAGTTGGCCATCGTAGCAGGAGCAGCTTCTTCGCCGATGCAAAGATGTACGGAACCACGCAATACGTTGGTTTCAAAGAATTCAACAGCCTTATACTCAAATGCACGGATACGGTGCATCATCAACAAGGTGTCAAGATACTGTTTTTTCGTCATAATTGCACCTCTAATTTATTTATTTTCAGCCATAACTTGTTTAACGATATCCACAATATGGGTGGTGGTTTCGGCAATATGGACGCCGGCTTCGCGCAAAACTTTTTCTTTATTTTCCGCACTTCCCGTACCGTCTGCCGAAACGATAGCGCCGGCATGTCCCATGCTTCTGCCTTTGGGTGCGTTCTTACCGGCAATCAACGCGATAACAGGTTTGGTCATATGATTCTTGATGTATTCAGCCGCTAATTCTTCTTCATTGCCGCCGATCTCACCAATCATGATGACACATTTGGTTTCAGGGTCAGCTTCAAATTGAGGCAAAACATCAACAAAGGTCGAGCCCGGGATCATATCGCCACCGACGCCGACACATGTGCTCTGACCGATACCCGCCTGAGTCAGCATCAGTACCGTTTCATAGCAGTTGGTAGCACTACGGGACATCAAGCCAACATTGCCGGGAATAAAGAGGCGATGCGCCATAAATCCGGCTTTCGACTTGCCCGGAGAAATAACACCAAAGGAGTTCGGGCCAACAACCTTAACACCGGCACGGCGTGCTTTATGATACACTTCCATCATGTCATGAACCGGCACATGCTCGGCAATGGTAATGATGGTCGGCACCTTAGCCTCAATAGCCTCCAGCAAGCCGGACTTAGTAAATTTCGCAGGCACGAAGAGGACGGTAGCGTTGGCATCTGTAGCATCCATAGCTTCCTGAACCGTGTTGAATACGGGAACACCAAGAACCTCCTGTCCACCCTTACCGGGAGTTACACCGGCTACTACCTTCGTACCGTATTGAAGCATCTGTTCGCAGTGGAAAGTGCCTTCACGACCGGTAATACCCTGAATGATCAGTCTGGTATTTTCATCAATCAAAATACTCACAGTTGCTCTCTCCTTTCAACCAATGCATCAACACCCTGAATCAGACCGTCCGCATAAACAACATTCGGAATATTGCTCAGGATCTCAAGACCCTTATCCTTGTTTGTACCCTCAAAACGTACAACGATCAGTTTATCAATACCAAACTCTTCCTTGGCCAGGCGGATACCCTCAGCAACCTCGTCGCAACGGGTGATGCCGCCAAAGATATTCATAAACAATCCTTTGATCTTGGGATTGCTCAGCAGAAGATGTACGGCAAGTTTGATACGGTCATGAGTCGGGCCGCCGCCCAAGTCCATACCGACACCGACCTTCATTCCTTTATCGGCAATACGATCCATACAACTCATCAACATGCCGGAACCGTTGGAAGCCACGGCAATGGTGCCTTCTTCATCAATCGGAATGTAGAGCATCTTAATATCTCTGGCTTCCTTGATGTAATGAAGTTCATCCTTAGCCATTTCTTCCTTAAAGGCCGCCACTTCGGGCTGACGGTAAACAGCACTGTCATCCACGGAAACCTTACCGTCAAGAGCAATGATATCGCCCTTCTTATCCACAACGATCGGGTTAATTTCAGCCAGCATGCAATCGGCCTGCATGAAGAAATCATACAATTTAACCAAAGCCGCCTCAAACTGCTTGGCCGTATCACCGGACAAGCCGGCCTTAGCCGCCAAATCCGAAGTGATGTCAGCAGTAATGCCGTCAATCGGATTTACGGGCACTTTGAAAATCATTTCGGGGTTGGTACGAGAAGTTTCCTCGATATCCATACCGCCGCAGGGAGAAAAGATGATCAGCGGGCACTTGGTCAAGCGATCCAGCATGATCGAGACATACATTTCAGTCGCCACCTCGGCCATTTCAACCGCCATCAGTTTCTTAACGATATGTCCACGGATATCCATACCTAAGATCTGACCGGCAACTTCACGCAGTTCTTCAACATTGTTGGCAACTTTAATACCGCCGGCCTTGCCGCGTCCACCAATCTGAACCTGAGCCTTGCAGACGAGCGGGAAAGAAATCCCACTGCCGTCAAGAGCCGCTACCAGACCGTCAACCGTATCGGATGTAACACCCTTCTTTACAGGGAGACCAGCCGCTTCGAAAAGCTCTCTGGCTTTATATTCCATTAAATCCATAATCGAATTAACCCCACACTTCTTCGTCGGTCGGAACTGCCTTGTTGGGCAGATTCTCAGCAATACGGATATAGTTGATCAGATGCTTGAACCCAAAGTTCTCGGAAATGCTGTTGTTACCCCAAGAGCAGCAACCCAGAGTCGTGGTCGGAGTCAGGGAGTTAGTAAAGGCACCGCCGTTCATGGTAGAGCAGATCTGATTTACCAGCACGCGAGCCACCTCGATGGTCTCACCCGCATACTCCAAATGTTCTCTGTTATTGGAATGGATGGATACGCTATGACCTTTACCCTCTACATCCAGATTGGCACGGGCAATCGCAACTGCCTCTTCGAAGGTGTTGTACTTATATGTAGAGATAACCGGACACATCTTTTCCTTGGAGAACAGATCATCCTTGCCGAAGCCATCAGCCTCAACCAGGATAACCGGAGTGCCTTCGGGAACGTTCAGACCGGCAGCCGCCGCAATCTTCTGTACCGACTGCCCAACCAGATCCTTGTTCATCACGCCGCCCGGGAACAGAGCGTCGCGCAGAGCCGCCTTTTCAGCAGCATCGGTAATGAGAACAGCCTTATTTTTCTTAAACTCGGCCATGATAGCATCATACTGATCGGCATGAGCAATAACCGTCTGCTCACCCGAACAAATAATACCGTTATCGAATTTACGACCGGCAATGATTTTGGGAACACATTCGGTAATATCGGCATCGGTATCAATGATGCACTGTACATTACCGGGGCCTACACCATAAGCGGGCTTGCCGCTGCTGTAAGCCGACTTCACCATGCCGGCACCACCGGTAGCGACAACCACATCAACACCCTTCATCAGTTCAGAAGACGCCTCGATGGAAGGCTCCTCGATGGTCTGAATGATATTCGCGGGTGCACCGAGTTTAGCCAGGGCTTCGTTCATGGCATCAATAACAACCTTGTTGCACTTCTTAGTTCTCGGATGGGGAGCAACAATGATGGTATTGCGGCCCTTGATGGCAAACATCGCGTTACACATCGGAGTAACAATCGGATTGGTGCAAGGAGTAATGGCACCAACAACACCGACAGGACGAGCCACTACGGTAATGCCGGTTTCGGGATTGCGCTCGACAACACCGACAGAAGGCACTCCCTTCAGGCTGTTCCAAATAATCTTGGATTTGCCTTTGTTTTTGGCGATCTTATCCTCGTATACACCCATACGGCTTTCCTCGGCCGCCATCTTGGCGTACGGCTCCGCATTGTCGTACACGACCTTGCCGATGGCTCTTACATAAGAGTCAATCTGCTCCTGATTGCACTTTTCCAGCTCTTTTTGAGCCTTTCTGGCATTGGCAATGAGAAGGGCAATTTGTTCTTTCGCATCCATGATAACATACCTCCGTAAAATATAAATAATTAATTACATTATCCTAAATTGAGAAACTCTCAATAAAGTTCGTTACAGTCTGGCCACGCCACTCTTACGCGCAGCTTCGGCTACTGCCTTGGCCACAGCATCCGCCACACGCGCATCAAACGGGGCCGGAATGATATAGTCAGGCTTCAATTCATCATCCGAGATTAAGTTGGCAATGGCATTTGCGGCAGCAATCTTCATATCGTCATTGATATCTCTCGCACGAACCGCAAAGGTTCCCTTAAAGATACCGGGAAACGCCAGTACATTGTTGATCTGATTGGGAAAATCACTTCTACCCGTACCAACAACCTTAGCTCCGGCTGTTTTCGCCAGATCCGGCATGATCTCCGGCGTAGGATTGGCACAAGCGAAGATAATCGGATCACGGTTCATGGATCGTACCATGTCTTCGCTGACGATACCGGGAGCCGAAACACCCAAAAACAGGTCTGCACCCTCCATGGCTTCTTTGAGTCCACCGCGAAGACCGCGGGGATTAGTAAGCGGAGCAAACATGGCCAGTTCCGAATTTAATCCCTCTTTCCCTTCATATACGATCCCCTTCGAATTCAGGATCACAAGATCTTTAACTCCCAGAGAAAGCAACAATCTTGAGCAGGCGATACCGGCCGCTCCGGCGCCGTTGACTACAACGCGGATATCCTCCGCTTTTTTGCCGACTAGTTTTAGGGCATTGATCGTCGCCGCAACAGTAACTACCGCCGTACCATGCTGATCATCATGGAAAATAGGAATATCGCAAACTTCTTTGAGGCGACGCTCTATTTCGAAACACCGCGGCGCCGAGATATCTTCCAGATTCACACCACCGAAACTTCCCGCTAACAGGGATACGGTGTTTACAATATCATCCACGCTCTTACTGCGCACGCAAAGCGGAATGGCATCTACATTACCGAAAGTCTTAAACAATACGCACTTGCCTTCCATGACCGGCATACCGGCTTCCGGACCGATATCGCCCAAACCAAGGACGGCCGTACCGTCGGTTACCACAGCTACCAGGTTGCCTCTGCCTGTATATTCATAAGAAAGATCCACATCCTTCTGAATCTCCAAACAAGGTGCGGCAACACCGGGGGTATAGGCAATGGAAAGATCGTCGGCAGTAGCCACCGGCGCCTTACTTTCCACAGATAGTTTACCTTTCCATTCCTTATGCTTTTCTAATGCTAATTTCGCATAATCCATGCCTCACACCTCTCAGTCTGCCGCAACCGTTTTGCTTTTAATTCGGTCGTAACTGGCATCCAGATGGCGACGCATCAACTCACAAGCGCTATCCGCATCTTTCTTTTCAACGGCAGCCAAAATACGGCGATGTCCTTCCAACGTTAATGACTGATCCGGATCTGCCTGCAAAGATGCCTTCATTGTATAATGAAGCAGATCAGCAATCAAAGACAGAATCTTGGTCATTGCGCTGTTATGTGTGGCACTCGCCAAAGCAAAATGGAATGCCGTATCTCCGTTAATGCCGGACAATCCGTCTTCAATCTCTTTCTCCATTTGCTCGACAGCCTTTTTGATAAATGTAATATCTTCATCGGTCGCGCGCTCGGCCGCAAGTTTGACCATGACCGGCTCTAAAATCTTTCTCGTTTCAATGATCTCGTCGATCAGGCATTGATCCGAAGAAAAATAATTGGCGATAGGATCCAGCACGTGCTCAAGCGAATATTCTTTTACGAATGTACCGCCACCTACCTGCGATTCCACAAGCCCCATAATTTCAAGAGATCGCAACGCCTCACGAACGACGGTTCGGCTCACTCCGAGCTGACTGGCAATTTCCCGCTCCGGCGGAAGTTTGGAACCCGGCCGATAATCTCCGCGTAAAATCGAACGAGAAATCTGATCGATAACCTCGCTGGATAGCCGGTTCTTCTTGACTGGTTGTAACATGGCTTTCTCCTTTTTCATAATATTACACCTTAATTATATCAACCTCTTTTTTATAATGCAATATTCTTTTCTTTGGTTCTTCATAAACTTGTTTTCGGTCTAACCTCAAATTTATTATTGCATTTCGACAAAAAATCCTGTAAAATAACGCATATATTAACACGGAGGTCCCTTTTATGTCTATCTACTCGCAAAATGAACTCATTCAAATGGTACAACACTCCCCCAGTCCGATCTTCATATGTGATAGTACACCAAAGATTTTGGCTTACAGCCAATCTTTTTATAAATCCCTTGGTTATTTTGATGATGATATCCATACATTGTTTGACTCGAATACGCTTCAGCGCATCAAGAGATCGAAAAAAGCAGCTAAACCGATAAAATGCAAGACCAAGCCCCTACCATTTCAATTGCAGGTCAGCATTAACTGGATGGGAAATCAGGAAGACTCCCTTATGCTTGGCATCGTGGAAAAGAATCACATTATTCCCGCTGTTGACAGCATGGCACTTGCCTGTTCTTGTATGGATCGACTGGAATCAACCAAGCAGGCACTCATCAACCAATTACATATCCTTGAGAAGGCTGCAGACCTGCCCCGTGAACGCATAGATACCATTTTGTCACAAGCGGATGTCCTTAACCGTGATTGCGATAATCTACATGAATGCATAAACATTCTTACCGACACAATGATATTAGATCGCATAGATACCGACCTGAATCGCATCATACGTCAAGCACTAAACCGCGTTTGTAACTATACGCAGACCCATAATATCCGAATCATTCATGATAAGCCCAAATCCCTCATTCTGATTAACTGTGACATAAAACATATGATCCGAGCCATTGGCGATTGCCTACATAATGTACTGTATTTCTCACAGCAGGATCATCACGTACAAATTAACATAACCGAGCAGGACACTCAATGCATCATTGAAATGATAAATCCTCTTTTTAAAATACCGGATACCGCTATTCGCAATCTTTTTACTCGTCACTCCATACTACCCTGCGAAGAAGATCATGCGGGACTGTATTTTGCTAATGCCATTGCCATCAAACACGGCGGCCAACTCGAGTTCGACAACTCCGCACGTTATGGTTACAAACTGATCCTCACCATTCCAAAATCATCGATCCGAACCATACAGTTTAACGATATTGACGATTCCGCCCTTACCCGTTTGATCGACCGCTATTTAGAGCGTTCCTTTTTTGATATGTAAAAAAAGTCAGAGCAAATGCTCTGACTTTTTATGTGGCGCTACTCAATTTGACACGGACGGTCTGTATTTTACCCATACGCCAATAGGTTAATTCCACGGTATCTCCCACCTCAAATCGATTCTTTTCATCGATGAATCCATCCAGATCGTCAAATTCTTTTCCGTTAATTTTGGTAATAATGTCTCCGATACGCAATCCCTTTTTATAGGCATCACTGTTCTTTTCAATGGACATGATCATGCATCCCGAAACCGTGTCTTCCGCAATCGCAGTGTCAGCATCCACAAAAGACACCGTAACACCGATGACGGGATCGGGTTTAATATATCCGAAACGGATCAACTCTTCTATGATCTCTTTTGCATCGGTCATAGGGATGGCAAAACCCAATCCTTCGTAGGTCGAGTTTCCGCTGGACATGATTTTGGAGCTGTTAATACCAATGACCTGTCCATACATATTAATCAACGGACCTCCCGAATTTCCGGGGTTAAGTTGAGCGTTTGTCTGGAGTAGGTTGGAGTTGGTTTTACCGTCATATACATTACGGCGAATACCGGATATAATACCATCGGTAACCGTCTGGGCGTAATCCACACTATACGGATTTCCGATCGTAACCACCGATTCTCCAACGATCACTTGATCGGAATCTCCAAATACGGCAGACTGCAAATTTTCTGCTTCAATTTTAAGAACCGCGATATCCGACGATACATCCGATCCCATAATCTTGGCATCGTAAACCGTTTGATTATCATTCATAACGATCTGAATATCGTCAGCCCCATCAATAATGTGAGCGTTGGTTATGATATAGCCATCGCTACTCATAACGATTCCGGTTCCCAACGCCATAGCCGAATCATCGCCCGCTAAAATCATGACAACGGAGGGCGAAACCTTTTGAAAAATATCAGGAATCGTCATCATTGCCGTATCGGAATCCGGACGACTGTGCAACACAACCGTCGGCCCGTTTTCCACTCCCGGCCCTTTCACATCGGCAGGGTCTTTGGATTCTTCCAGTATAGAGGGCATCTGAGAGGACTCCGATTGCGAACCGTATCCCGGGGCAAAATATTTATTGACAAAAACAAAGATGCTTACCGAACCCACAAAAACAAATACACTCAATGCAATCAGCAGAATGATCGTATTTCGTCTACGAGATCTCCGTCTTTTCTTTTGATACTCTTGCTCCATCTCATCCAGTGTCGGACCGTTCGACTCCATCTCAGGTGTCTGCACATATTCATATTGACTGGTAATATTATTTTCTTCCATTCCTGCTCCTCTATTGTTTTTTGATCATATTTTCCAATCGTCCGGTTACACTGAAATCTCGTTGGCATTCTAAGGTAAATGCAAATTCCGTGTATAGTCCCGGCGTAGACTCAGCCCAGATTTCACCTTTATTCAGCGTTACTAACATTTTAGCAATATAAAGGCCAAGCCCCGTTCCCTCTTTATCCAAACCGCGAGAGGAATCACTTTTGTAAAAACGTTCAAACAAATGAGGCAATTCCGACTCGGCAATTCCCTCTCCGGAATTGCGCACACGAATCAACGCGTGCTGTCGTTGGTATCTCTCAACCGTAACCGAGATCCATCCGCCTATCGGCGTGAATTTCACAGCATTACCGATCAGATTGGTGAGAATTCGATAAACGCTATCCTCATCCGCACGAACGGTCAACCCTTCATCTACAGGCATATCAATATGAATCTCTTTCTTGTCAATCGAGCGCTCAAAAGAGAACATAACCTGACGCACCACCTCATTGATATCCAGCGCCATAGGGGAAATGGCAACCTGACCGCCCTCTAATCGAGTTACATCCAAAATAGAATACACCAAACGACTCAAACGCTTCATTTCCGTGGAAACTTTTTTCAGGTATTGTGCCGATCGATCCGGCGGAATGGTGCCGTCCAAAATACCGTCAATAAAACCGACAATGCTGGTAAGCGGCGTTTTGAGGTCATGAGAAATATTGGCCATAAAACTTCTACGGCTATTCTCTACCTGCTCCAGAGCATCTGCCATCTCATTAAAAGACGCACACAGTTGTGCCACTTCATCATTCCCCCGCACCTGGACACGTCCCGAGAAATCTCCCTTTGAGAAATTATCCAGAGCAATTCGGATTTCTCGCATCGGGCGCACCTGTGTTCTGGTACCGATAAAGACTAATATCACAGAAATAATCAGCACAACGCCAACCGCAATACAATAGAATTGCGTAACAACCGTCAACATAGCGGTCAGCGATTTGGCCGGTGAACATACAAAAAGGTAACCGGATACGTAGCTTACTACCTTATTGCTTTCGGTGTTTTTCTCGGAAATCATAGGAACACCAACCGTATAACGGCTCTCGGAAAACAAGGAGCCCATGGTTCCGGTCGATTTATAAACACCCGTCTGCTTCACCTGATTGATTACCTCGATCGGCACCAAACGGCGCTCCATGTTGATCTCTCCGGTGTTGGTAAACCATATTCCCGTATCCCCTGATGCATTGACCAGAATGATGTCCCGTTCCCCACTCTGCGAGAAGATGCTCAATATATTCAAATAACCGGCAAACGTGCGCTCATCTTCCTCTGATTTATTGGCGTTCATATATAGCTCTACCGGTGACTGTTCCATGTCAGCCGTCAGTTTCGATAAATTCTGCGCGGCATGCATCAACTGATTTTGTTGCTCTTCAATAGAATAGTTGGCCGTCATCACAAACAGAACCGCACCGAGCATGGTAAAGCCCAAACAAACCAGAATGATGGTAACAATAAAGTACTTAAAGAAAATACTTTTCAGCATACCGTTTTATTTAACCTCAAATTTATAGCCTACACCCCACACCGTTTTCAGGCTCCAGTTTTCATCTGCGGCAACTTCCAATTTTTCGCGCAAACGCTTAATATGCACATCTACCGTACGGGAATCTCCGTAATACTCAAATCCCCATACCTCATCCAACAACTGATCGCGGGTATATACTTTGTTAGGGTTGGACGCCAAATGAAACAATAATTCCAGCTCTTTGGGCGGCATATCAACAACTTCTCCGTTGATCTGCACCTCAAAGGCAACCTTATCGATCAACAGATTATTATATTCAATGCGCAACTTCTCTTCCGACACGCCCCCCAGACGGCGGAAAATGGCTCTAATGCGCGCCAACACCTCTTTCGCATCAAAGGGCTTAACGATATAATCATCCACGCCACGATCAAAACTTTGCAGTTTATCAAAACTCTCTCCGCGGGCCGTGATCATAATAACCGGAATATCGCTCTTCTTGCGCACTTCTTCTAACACTTTATATCCATCTACCTTTGGCATCATGATATCCAGCAGCATCATATCCGGCGCAAAAGCATCAAATTCCTTCAGCGCCACTTCACCGTTCTCGGCTATCATTACTGTGTAGCCATCTTTCTCCAAATACAAACGCAACAATTCACTGATGTTTTCATCATCATCAACAATCATAATTCGAATATTATTCATAAGAAATCCCTTCCTTTCTCTTTTATCATACCTGCAATATGTGATGGTTGTGTTAACAATTTATAAATAATTTGTTCACAATTAGCATTTCGACAAGGTTTTATTGCAAAATACCGTTTTCTATGTTATAATACATCAGCAGGAGGAATGGAAATGGCCAATGTAAGCACCAAGACAATTGCAGATAACCGTGTTGTCCGACATGAATATTTTGTTCTGGAAACTTATGAGGTCGGGATCGAATTGTACGGCACCGAGGTCAAATCCATTCGCAACGGCCGAGTCAACCTAAAAGATTCCTACTGCAACATCCATGCCGGCGAACTCTTTGTCAATCATATGCACATCAGTCCGTACGAGCACGGAAATATTTTCAATAAGGATCCGTTGCGCCAGCGCAAATTGCTCATGCACAAAAAAGAGATCCTCAAACTTTACGGCACGATCAAACAAGAGGGCTTGACCTTGATTCCCCTATCCTTGTACTTCAAAGGTTCTCTGGTCAAAATGGCTCTTGGATTATGTAAAGGTAAGAAGCTTTACGACAAGAGAGCGGATATCCAAAAACGAGATGCTGCCAGAGAAATGGATCGGGCCATCAAGGATCGCAATCGTTAATATGGGGATGTAACGGTTTCGACGGGGACGATGAACTGCGATAAGCGAGCGGAGAGGCGGAATCTCCTTAATCAGCCGCAATTTTAAATGTAAACGCTAACAAGAATTTAGCAGTCGCTGCCTAACATAGGCGGCCGTCCTGCCTGTGAGTGCCACGGCACAGACCAGGGCGTGATTGAGTGGCGAACATGACCATGCTAAGATTTGCGCATGGCAGGACCAATGAATCTACCGAAGCCATCAGCCTGCGATTGGGCGGGTGCGCCGGGGGAATCCTAAAACGATCGCTACGCTCGTAGAAAGTTGCACGGATTTATCTTCGGACAGGGGTTCGACCCCCCTCATCTCCACCAAAATAACAACGCCGCTATAGTTATAGCGGCGTTGTTTTTATTTGGATAATATTATGGTTTGGTACGGCATCAACTCTACGCATCCTTCATGCGTCAACCCGGTCAAAAGATCGGTCATGACACCATCGAAATAGAGTTTCCCTTTCTTTCCGTCGATCTCCTGCGCAGCAATACCGGCAAAATTACTACCTTCTCGGTAAGCCGGTACGACCGCCCCCTCAACTCGGAAAGCGTGTGAGCCACTTTCATTCAACAGATAATCGGTTAAACGGTGCAATCCTTCCGCATCAGGACGAGCACCCAGTACAATTACCTGCCCCTTGCCTACGGATTTTTTGAAAAGTACACTCTTCCCGATGATTGAGGAAAAACCGCCTGTGACCGAGGCTAAGTTTATAGATTTCTCATCTATTTCATACAGCATCAGCCATTGCTCAGCCATAAACGGCGTTCCGTCCTGCCATTGACAAGTAATTTGATGATCATCGTCCGGCATCTGCTGAACCAATTGACAACCAAGCAGATCCTCAACAAAGCCCATGGCCTTATTGATATAATGGGCTCCGTCATAATTACGAATATCGGTCATCGGGCCAACGACCCATGTACCGCCGTTCTTCACCCACTCAACGATGCGGTTCGGTAAATCTCCTAATTCTGTAGTAAGCAAATACGGAGAGAACAGTAATTTATAACCATCCAAACTATGCTGAGGGGCAATCAGATCGGGACGTACACCGTTAGCGATCATTGCGTTGTAGATCGGCTCAATCGGACGGAGTTCCCGATCGGTTGCCGAGACGGTACCGTCCACAACTGGCTGGAACTTGAAGATCCATTCATTACGCATCGAAAAATGAATAGCCACATCCGTTTTCACCTTGGTATCGCTAAGAAAATCTGCCGCTTTACTGTATTCCTCAGACAATTCCTGCACTTCGGGGAAAATATGCATGGGACGACCTGACGCATATAGCACGGAACCATGCATCAACTCATGCCCTGTCCAATGCTGCCGCCACAACCAATAACTGTTCATCTCGCCGCCCAGCACAATCGGCAACCACGAGTTTGCCTTGCAGAAGCCTTCCGGACGCAAATGAGAGGGCGTAAAATGAGAACCGCTCCAACAGGTAGCCGTTTCGGTAATCCAGAACGGATGATCGGTTAAGGTGCGCAAATAGTCAAACCAAAATGCCGCACGACGCTGATGGTCCTGATCATGATAATGGTTGAACTGGATCAGATCCATAAAATCGGCCATTTTTTCATAATCCATATTACTGAACGGCATCATATCGGTACTGACGGGAGTATCGGTATACTTTTTCAGAATATCATACTGCATTTTTACAAATGCCGTGTGTGCATCATTGTGAAACTCATGCCAATCCATACGTTGAATCGGCGGCAACCAGCTTTTCTTCAGCGGCGCCAGTACTTGATCAAACCGATCGTAATGCTGTGAAAACAGATTCAGATTCCAGCGACGATTCAATTCGTCAATCGTCCCGTATTTCTTCTGCAGAAATTCAGCAAATTTCGCACGGCAGGTCGAACATTGGCAATCGACACCACCCGGTGCAATTTCATTATCTATCTGCCAACCGATGACATACGGATCCCTGCCGAATTCCTGCCCCATCTTCTCTACAATGCGACGGCTGTATTCCAAATAGGTCGCATTATTCGAGCAGTTGCTGCGGCGGGCGCCGTGTTGTTGCGGAATGCCAAATTCATCCATACGCATCATGGTAGGATCCTTTTCCTCCAACCACATCGGCGGGCAGGCCGTAGGCGTACCCAGCACTACATCAATACCGTTCTCGCCCAGTTTATTTATAATATCGTGAAGCCATTGAAAGTCGTATTGGCCATCTTTCGGCTCCATTTTACTCCAAGCAAATTCGCCAATTCGAACCACGGTAAGTCCGGCCTTTTTCATCATGGCAATATCATGATCCTGCTCACTCTCCGGCCAATCTTCCGGATAATAATTGGCTCCTAATAACGGTCTTTTGTTCATATGTTCACATCCTTTTTGTGCGGATATTCCCCAGCCCTACAGTCAGGCTGGGGAATGTAGTTTATACCTTATTGTAATAGATCAAAATGGAAAATGCAACATCGGGATACCGACAAGCAATACCCTTCTCCATCAGTTCGGCACCGGTTGCCGTAAAGGTCTCCCCGGTATCGGCAACTTCAAGATTATAGGTAGCATCGGCTTCCAACCCCTTAAGTGCATAGATACTGGTTTCGTCACTGCTGTTAACCGGACGGAATGTAATGATGTATCCTCTACCCTCTTCGGGGACATTAAACTGGTAGGCAGCATTTTTGGTGGTAACCTCACTGCCGACGCCATAAGAAAGCATGTAATAATCGGCATACATCATTTCACGATTAACCTTATTTTCCGCCAATGCCTTTTGCATTTCGACCTCTATCCTGTCATTATAACCGGTCATACCGCCTGCGCTGAGCGTGCTTCGGCAATTATACAGACCATTATCCGTCGGACTCTCATTCGGATACCGACCACCATGCAAAGGAATCCACCAAGTCAGATCAAAATTAATAGAGCGAACCGCATCTGTTTGATTAAGACCCGCTACATTAAAGTCGCTTCTCCAAAGAGGTACCGAACGGCTCATCAATTCCAGATCCAACCGACGGCCACCGGATGCGCAGTTATCAATCATCAATCCGGGGTTCTTCTCAACCAAGCCGTCCCAATACCGATAGAGATTGGTGACATATTGGATTTCACTCATGCCAACGCGATTCGCATTCTCATCGGCCTGTGCCCAATAAGAGGACGGATTCATATTGAAATCTTGACGGAAGTCGGAGGCCAAGCGGTCTTAGGAAGACAATGGGTCTTACCAACTCCTTGGCTCACAGAACGACATGGCAACGATCCGACTTTGATGGCACAACGGGCCAGACCCATGGTATCGGTCAGATCCTGGGTATTATAGTGACCCTTGGAAGAAGAGAAGTTGAAACAGCCGTTATGGCAGCAGATACAGGGCTTGATATCCTCCAGGCGGTCTTCCAGCAGCTTGGTGATCCACTCCGGGTCAGCCAGGAACTGGCGCGCCACGCCCATACCGTCGATCTTACCCTCGCCGATAGCCTCGGCGGCCACATCCGGCTCCATACGGCC
>JAZNYQ010000072.1:0-1590 GCA_045594545.1 Eubacteriales bacterium
CGGATGAAGAAGATCATAACCGAATTCAAAATTTTATTGCGTGCCATACCGCCCACGGTGGTCACGCTCTTTGCCGTCAGCGTCATTTGCATGAATCTGCTGGCCAATAAGACCCTGCTCAAACTCGACTGGATCGCTCTCGACGGCGGTATTCTTATTTCGTGGCTCTCTTTTATGTGCATGGACATTATCACCAAGCATTTTGGCCCCAAGGCGGCCAACCTCATTACGATCCACGCCGTAGGCATCAATTTGCTGACCTGCCTGATCTTCTTTTTGGTCAGCATCATTCCGTCCACGGCGGCCGATTACAGCGCTTATGACAGCATTTTCGGCGGGACGTGGTTTATTTTGCTCGGCTCGACGGTGGCTTTTATCGCCTCGGCCTTGGTCAATAATACGCTCAACTGGCTGATCGGCCGCGCCTGTCGTAAGAATCCCGACGGCAAAGCGGCTTATATGCTAAGATGCTATATTTCCACCTTTATCGGGCAGTTTTTGGATAATTTTATTTTTTCTTTGATCGTCTTTCATGGGTTTGCGCCCATATTCTGGAACGGATTTTCCTGGTCGGTGCTCCAATGCGCCATGTGCGCTCTCACCGGTGCGGTGGCGGAACTGATCATGGAGATCATCTTTTCCCCGATCGGCTATCGCATTACAAAAAAATGGAAAGCCCAGTCGGTGGGAGAAGTCTATTTTGAGTATTTGAAAGAGGGGGAATCGGCATGAAAGTGGTGATTACCGGCACGACCCAAGGCATCGGCAAGGCCATTGCCGAGCACTTTTTGGAGAACGATCATATGGTTATCGGCATCGATCGCCAACCGACAAGCATCACCCATCCGCAATATACCCACTACCAATGCGACATTCGGGATACCGAAAAATTGCCGCAAATTGATGGGGTAGAAATCCTAATTAACAATGCCGGCACGCAGAACGAGGCCGATATTGATATCAACCTCAAAGCCCTGATCGCCGTCACCGAACGGTATGCGATACAGGATCAGATCCGCTCGGTACTCAACATCGGCTCGGCCAGCGGGCACACCGGCGCCGAGTTTCCCGAATATTGCGCCGGCAAAGGCGGCGTGATGGCCTATACCAAGAATGTGGCCATGCGTATTGCTCCCTTTGGTGCGACCTGCAACAGCCTTGACCCCGGCGGCGTGATAACCCCACTCAACGCCTGCGTGATGGATGACCCTAAATTGTGGGCGCAGATCATGGAACAAACCCCGCTGAAAAAATGGGCCACCCCCGAAGAGATGGCACAATGGGCCTATTTCCTGACCGTGACCAACACCTTTTGCACCGGCCAAAATATTATGGTGGACGGCGGCGAATCGATCAATTATCATTTTATCTGGAAAGACTGAACCGAACCCGTCGGAGAAATCCGACGGGTCTTTTGTATAGATAAGCAGGTCGGCGGAACACTAACAAAAAAGGGGGAATTTTCATGTGTACCGCAATTACCTATCATACCCGCCATTTTTATTTTGGCCGCACCCTTGATTATGAATGTGGGTATACCGAAGAGATCACCGTAACGCCGCGGGGTTATCTGGGCAATCGGTTTGCCAT
>JAZNYQ010000073.1:0-50587 GCA_045594545.1 Eubacteriales bacterium
ACTCCCGCAATAAGCGTATCGTGTCTTTCTCGACCATAAACTCTCACTCCTTCTTTTGAAAGTGTGACCCGTTTATGCGCGATTATTCAACATCTCCTCGATCTTCTTGATCTTTTGTTCTAAACATTCCGCATCACGCAAATATTCATACGGATACTTCGGCGAATAGATTCGCTGCGGCGAACCGCTTCCCAAAATCTTGGTCGAACTCCCCGCTCCTGCGCCAATTACCGATCCCAGATCATCCATCATGATCATATTGTATAGCGACGCCGTATCGGGTTTAGCCCAACCCGTGTTCTCCAATGCCGCCACCGCGTGCTTTTGCTTGTATAAGTAGTAGGGCTCGTACCCGCACTCAATCAATCGCGCAATCGACCCGTTTACCATCTGCGACGCCGCTCTCGATCGCACAATATCCGCCCCGCTATGCTTCAGATCACTCCCCTGCTTAATGCAAAGCGAATGCACGGTAATATTCTGCACCCCCAAAGCCAAAACACCCTCTAACGACCGAGAAAATCCTTCCTCTGTATCATTCGGCAACCCCGCAATCAAATCACAGTTAACGGCTCGAAAATCAAACCTCTTGGCCGCCTGCATGGCCGCCTCAAATTGCTCGGTCGTGTGCCGCCGCCCAATCGAGAATAGAATCGCATCGTCTAAGGTCTGCGGATTGATGCAAATGCGATCCGCTCCACCCTCATGTACCGCCGCCAATTTCTCCTCGGTGATCACATCCGGCCGCCCAAGTTCCACCGTAAACTCCATCAGATGCTCACCAAAACAATCCCGAACCATCCAACAAAGCCCGTCCAGCTGCTCCGCCGACAAAGTTGCAGGCGTGCCTCCGCCTATGTAAACGGTCCGCACCCGCAGCCCTCGCCGCTCCACCATCTGCGCAATGAGTAAAATCTCCCGCTGCAATGCCGCAAGATATGCGGGAATCAACGCCAGCATCTTCTCACCCGCCCCCGAAATAAAGGAGCAGTAGGTGCACCGAGTCGGACAAAACGGGATGGATAGGTATAGGGAAATATCCTCAAATGCCGTCGGCACTGCTATATTATTACGTACCCGCACAACATCGGCACATAACTGCGCTTTATGCTCGGCCATTTCAAAAGTCTTGGCAAATGCCGCTACCGAAAGCCCCATCCGCCCAAACTCCCGCGCCGGTCGAATCCCCGTAAATACACCCCAGTCCGGTTTAAAGTTTGTATACTTTACGGCAACCGCAAAAAAGGAGCGCTTGACCGCATCCCGCACCGCATGATCGTCTGTACCGTCACAAGCAATAAAGGCCTCGCACTCCCCATTTTCTGCACGCAAAACCGTGCGGCAACCCCACATCGGCTGCCGCACCATCTCGCTGACCACCTCAGGAAACCCCTCATGCGTACTCTCACCGGGAAAAAACGCCGAAGCCATGCTCTGCAGGTCATACAATCTCTGATGTCCGATACATATCAGTTTCATAATGTTAGAAAAACGGATTAAATGTCTTCTCGCGTACCATGTCGGTTGCCGGCCCATGTCCCGGATATACAACCAAATGATCGGGCAACGCCTTGACAATGTCTAACGTATGCGCCATCTTCTCCGGCTGACTTTCCGGAAAATCGGTACGCCCGATCGTCCCCCGCATCAGCGTATCCCCCGTAAACACAACATCATCGCACAAAATCAGCATACTCCCGCCCGTGTGCCCCGGCACCGAACAAAAGGTAAAATGCAGACTCCCAACATCCAAAGTCTCTCCGTCAAATACCAACCGATGCGGCCGTATATAGGCTTCCCGTATCATCTGCTCCGACTTGGGCGGGAATACATAACGGGTAATACCGCCACCCTGCTCAAACAAGGAGGCATCCGCCCCGTTCATGACCACCTGCGCTCCCGTCTGTTCAGCAACCGCGCGCCCCGCAAAGGTATGATCATAATGCCCATGCGTAAAGAGGATATACTTTACATCAACACCCATCGCCTCAATCTCCGACAGAATGCGGTCAGCGTGAAAACCGGGGTCGATCACAACACCAAACCCACTGGTTTCGTCCTTGATGATATAGCAATTGGTCTCCAACGGGCCAAGCGGCAAACAGGAAATCTTCATTAGTTTACACCTCTGGTAATTTGAATCACACTCGGAATCTTGCGTAACCGACTGGTCACCGACTCCAAATGTCCAAGATTCTTAATGTCAATCGTAACCGTCAGCACAACCTCATCCTCATTCATCTCCCTTGCCGAGAGCTGATGGATCATCACGTGCAAGGCCGCCAATGCCGTCGTCACATCAGCCGCCAACCCGATACGGTTGTGCGCCAAAATGTTAAGGGTGGCCGCAAACCACTTATCCTCATAATAATCCCACGACACCCCGATCAGCCGCGCCGCACCGTCAGCCGAACCGATCATGTTTTTCACGTTGGGGCAGTCACTCTTGTGCACCGACACCCCGTATCCACGGGTAATAAACCCAACGATCTCATCCCCCGGCAACGGATTACAGCAATGCGAAAGTTTAACAAGACAGTTATCAATGCCCTCCACGATCACGCCGCCCGACGCACGGGATACCGGCACCTTGCCGTCTACCTTGGTGATCTCAGGCGCTGCAGGCTTACGCAAAGCACGGTATTCGTCGATCATCTTGGGCATGATCTTGGTGATCAAAAGCCCGCCGTAGCCTACCGTCGCATACAATTCTTCCTCATCCTTCATCGAGAATCGGGAACATGCCGAAGCGATTAGGGTATCATGGATCTCCCCGCTGAGCGGTATGCCGTTTTTGCGCATCTCCCGCTCAATATCGTCCCGTCCCTTGACAATGTTCTCTTCTCTCTTCTCTCGCTTGAAGTATTGCCGAATCTTCGCACGCGCCCCATTGGTGCGTACCATGTTCAGCCAGTCACGGGACGGCCCGCGCTGAGCCGAAGTCGTCAAAACTTCTACAACATCCCCGTTGCTGAGCGAATAGGACAACTCCACGATCTTGCCGTTGACCTTAGCCCCGATCATGCTATTACCCACTGCCGTGTGTATGTTGTAAGCAAAATCGATCGGATTCGATCCCGCCGGCAGATTGATGACATCCCCCTTGGGTGTGAATACAAATACCTGATCGGCAAACAGATTGACCTTCAGATCCCGCATGAAATCCTCATTGTCGGTGTGCTCCCCCTGCTCCTCTAAAAGCGAACGGATCCACTCCAGTTTGCTGTCGATCGAATCACTGCCGGTAATCCCGCCTTTGTATTTCCAATGCGCCGCAATACCAAACTCGGCCACCCGATGCATCTCCCATGTGCGGATCTGCACCTCAAACGATACCCCCTCACGAGAGAGAACGACCGTGTGCAAGGATTGGTACATGTTCGGCTTGGGCGTCGAAATGTAATCTTTGAACCGCCCGGGCAGCGGCGTGAACATATCGTGAATCATGCCCAAGACGTTGTAACAATCGGGCACACTGTCCACAATGACACGCACCGCAAACAAGTCATAGATCTCATCAAAGGTATGATTCTGTGTGTACATCTTGTTATATACACTGTAGATCTGCTTGATGCGCGAATCAATGCTGAATTTGATGTTGGCTTCTCCAAACCGAGCCGACATCTTCTCTTTCACCGCCCGCAACATCTGATCGCCGTGATCGTAGATCGCGCTGATATCCCGCTCGATCTCTGCATACCCGATCGGATCCAGATAGGATAACGAAATATCCTGCAACTCCGCTTTAATGCGGCGCATACCTAAGCGATCCGCCAACGGCGCAAAGATCTGCATCGTCTCAAAAGAGATCTCCCGTTGCTTGGCCTCCGTCTTAAAGGAGAGGGTGCGCATATTATGCAAGCGGTCGGCCAGTTTGATGAGAATGACACGAATATCCTGCACCATCGCCAATAACATCTTGCGCAAATTCTCCGCCTGCTCGTCTTCCTCGGTGTTGTAATTGATCTTGCTCAGTTTGGATAGGCCGTCCACGATCAGCAACACATCCGCCCCAAACTCCTTGCGAATGGTGGCCGGTGAAAGATCGGTATCTTCCAGCGTGTCATGCAATAACGCCGCCACTACCATATCGGTATCGCAGTCCATTCCAACCAAAATTAACGCCACCTCAACCGGATGCGAAATGTAAGGCTCACCCGATTGCCGCATCTGCTCCCCGTGCACCTCTCTGGCAATGTCATAAGCGCGCAGGATCTTTTCCATATCCAATTGTGTCCTACGGGAGGCAATCCCGTCGATCAATTTCTTTTTGTAATCCATATTATCCTTTCAGCCGCTTCCATAGCGCTGATTGCGTTAAATTTTTCTTCTCGTTGCAACAGTTGACTAAAATGCGAACCTGCCGCCCCATCGGATGCAACTCCGCCATCTTCAATTCACTGAGCACCCCCAGCGACAGCATCAACTGCGAGTAATGAAAAGGCTTGCCGAACGCCCGCGAAATGCGCCGCGCCATTACCGACGGATAGCGGGGCGTATCCGCATCCGCCTCCCCCATCGTTCGCAATAAATAACTGTATACGTCGATCACGTCCTTGCGGTCGGGTATCGCCGCTTCCGGCAAACGGTCAAGCTCTCCCGCCATAAACTGCTCGTATTCCCGCTCATATCCTTCCGCCAAACAGCATTGCGATACCTCGATCTTCTTGATGATCAGTTGTAACTGCTCGGAATGTTTACTCGTATTAACGTCCAGCGCATATACAATATCCACCAGATCCCCCGCCGAGCATCGCAACTCCCGCAACGTGTGTCCAAACATCAGCCCCGTAAACCGACGCCCGTTCTTTTCTAAGGATAAGCGCAAATGCCTCACATTCGCCAAAGGCATCAATTCTTCCAATAACACCTCTTTGGTCACGAACAACGGCTGCGGATTTTCCATACCGTACGGCTCCAGTTTTTGAAGCTGATGCGCCAGATTCATGGTGATCTGCTCCACATCCAGCACCGCCGAAACCGATAGCCCCGGCGCATATCCCGCATCCGAACAGACCCGCTCGGCCCGATGAATCAACGCCTCTTTCAAGGCCGGTATGTTTTCTTCTTTCACCGTAAAGCCGGCCGCCAGTTCATGCCCGCCGAATTCATCCAGCAGATGAGCACTCTCCCCCATCGCCGCAAACATATTAAATCCCTTCACACTGCGGGCACTGCCCCGTCCGATTCCGTGGCTTACCGATACGATCACACACGGTAAGGCATACCGATCCACCAACCGCGACGCCACAATACCGGCAATGCCGTTGGGCCAGTCTTCCACGCAAAGGAATAACAACCGCTGTCCCTCTTGGTTCGGCTCCTGCTCCACCATCGTCGAGGCCGCTTCAACCGCGCCGCTCTCGATCTGTTGCCGCTCTCGGTTGAATTGCATCAACTTCTCCGCGTATTGATGTGCCTGCGCCGCTTGATCGGTGCATAACAACTCAACGGCCAACTCCGAATGATCCACCCGCCCCGCCGCATTGAGCCGAGGCGCGATCACAAAACCCGCACAGGATGCCGTAATGGCACGGTTGAAGTTGTAACTTGCACTGCGAAGCAAAATGTCAATCCCTAATCGCCGCTTGCTCTGCATCTGCCGCAGTCCCATTTTGACTAATGAACGATTCTCATCGGTCAGCGGCATGGCATCGGCCACCGTACCGATGGCCACCAGATCACAATACCGATCCAGCTCCTCAGTCGGATTGCCCCGCAGCGCCGCCAGCGCGCAAATGAGTTTGAGCGCCACACCCGCGCCCGATAAATGCGGATAGGGATAGGTCTCTCCCTCTCGTTTTGGATCAAGCACCGCATATACCTTTGGCAATACCGATTTACATTCGTGATGATCGGTCACGATCACATCCGCCGCCATATCCCCAACGCCCTCACTCAGCGCCGAGATCCCGCAGTCCACCGTAATGATCAGATCAATCCCTTTCGTGATCTCCGAAACTTCGCCGCGCCAAAAGGCGGCAATCCGATCGGTAGGGGGAATGTAGTACTGCACATCCGCACCGACCGAGCGCAGATACTGAACCGTCACCGCCGTGGCCGTAATGCCGTCGGCATCCGAATCGCCCACGATCAAGATCTTTTCCTGTCCATCCACCGCCCGCCAGATGCGTTCTACCGCCCGCGGCATATCCCGCATCGTCATCGGGTCGTGGAAGATCACATGGGAATCCGAAAGAAAATCACGGGCATGGTCAACCGAGTCAATGCCCCGCTCGATTAAAATATCGGCTAAAATACTGTCGATGCCGCAAGCATCCGCTAACATCTGACCGTCCATGATCTTCCCCCTTTCCCAAAGATATATATAATATACCCAATTATAATATTATAAAATTATATCACACATCTTTCCCTCTTTCAACACAAAAATATAAAGAAAAAGAGGCAGCCGTTGAGGTGCACTCCGTAAGGAAGTGCACCTCAGCTAAGTTTGCCCTTTGGGGCACGTGAAGTGATCTTCGATCGTGAAGTTGTCCTATGGACAGTGAAGTTTCGCTTACGGCGAAATGGGCAGGCTTAACTTCACATGGATATCCATCCATACTTCACTGCGAGTGAAACGAGCCACTTCACTTTTGCGTCAGCAAAAATTTCACGTAACGAGCAGGACAATTAAATATATAATTGTTTTGACAAAAGTGTCATTTTTGCGTTACATACAAAAACGGAGACAACTTCTTTACGAAATGTCTCCGTTCAGGCTACCCCCTATACTGTCTTTTGGTTTGCGGCATCCGATCAAGAATCATCTCTTTTACCTCTTTCTCGCACTTGTATGCCTGTATTCGATACTTCCCGTGTGCCGTACGAACGGTGAGTATATCATCTGCGGCATACACATCGGTAATCTCCCGATACGCAACCGTAAACGCCACACCCTTTTTCACCAATCGCCCCATCGAAACCCCTTTTATATACTGCTCATGCAATTCCACATACGATTTCTTCATGAACGTTACATCGGCAATCTGATCGATAAGAAACAATCCCCAAACACACATCCCAACAACAGCATACTCAAACGAAACAAACAGAACGATCGCTATCTGCACAAGCCATCCCGGTATAAGAATCCAAGCCAGCGACTTGTAAATGGGGTAATCAAATTTATCCTTTGTTGAAATCAGGATTCCGTCCCTCGCCATGGCTTCCCCTCCAAATAAAAAAGTGTGCCCCAACAAAGGAGCACACCGAAAAAGCGCTTCCCTCATTGTTGTCACACAAGCTTAATTCCATTTCGGTATAAGCAAAAAGAGAAAACACTTTTTACCACAGTATTTTCCCGAAATGGAATAAAAATATTTACTTGTGTGACATGGCGAGTATATCACATCCTGCCCATTTTGTCAATATAACACAAAACTGCCAAGTCAACGCATGGCAGAGTTAAATTGAATATTTGCTATTTTAATTCAGGTATGGTATAATAGTAATATACGAAATGAGGTGAACCTGTGAACGATATTTTTGAAGAGTACCTACGCGACGAACCGCAGAAAAAGGAAAAAGGATATGCCTGGCATACCGCCATCGGTCTTCAGGCGGTCGACGGGCTGAATACCAGTGAATATTTGTTGGAAACGGCAAAAAAAAATATTGACGGAGATATTACCTTTGAACAGGCAAATCATCTGATTCACAGTTATTATAAAGAAAACATAGCACATACCGATACCGACCGAACCGAGGAAGCCGATAAGGTTTCGGTTCGCATTGCACAGTTGTTATCCGAAAAGTCTTTTGTCTTTTCCCCTGCTCAGTACATCTCCATTCATTCACAGTTGTTCAGCGGCATTTACAAACACGCCGGCAAAATCAGAGATTATAACATCACTAAAAATGAATGGGTTCTTGACGGGGACACCGTAATGTATGGGGGCGCCTTAGATCTCAAAGCCACCTTGGAGTATGATTTCTCAACTGAAAAAGCCTTTTCGTACAAAAATCTCTCGATGGATGAAATCATAAGACACTTAGCCGTATTTGTTTCTCATCTTTGGCAGATCCATATTTTTTCCGAGGGCAACACCAGAACAACCGCCGTTTTCTTTATTAAATATCTTCGCACCTTAGGCTTTGATGTTACCAATGACATTTTTGCCCAAAACGCATGGTACTTCCGCAACGCTTTGGTGCGTGCCAACTATACCAATCTAAAAAAAGGCATTCACGAAACTACTGAGTATTTGGAACTGTTTTTGAGAAATCTCTTGCTCGGCGAAAACCACCCCCTCAAAAATCGCGATATGCACATTAGTGGTTCACTCTCCATCCCAAAGTGCCAAGACGAAATTACAAATGTCACTTTGGATGTCACTTTGGACGAAATGCAGGTTTTAACCTTACTTAGGCAAGACGGAAAACTGACTCAAAAGAAAATTGGGGAACAGATCGGCAAATCGGATAGAACCGTTAAACGAATTACCGCATCTCTCGAAGCCAAGAAATATATAGAACGAATAAACGGCAAACGTTTCGGATATTGGAAAGTAAATATTGACCGGTAGTGCAATACCCCCGCCTTAAAAAAGGCGGGGGTATTTTCATGATCTTATATGCCTAATATTTTAAGGATATCTAATAATTCATCCCGTGTGGTCTGCAGTTCCCATATTTTGTCGCCCGTGTCCACCAGCAGTTTGTGCTGATTGGTTATGGTAATGGTACAAGACAGTTTTGGGTTGGCGCTGATACTGCCGAGGTTACCCGCATTAACAGGACCGTGATATTCCTGCGCCGGCTGGGCGGCAATATAATCGGCAAACATAGTAATAACCGATTTCTCGATCATCGAAGCCCGACTCATACCGAAATCAACAAACACGGCGTGCGCCTGCTTGATCTCCTGTGCGATACTCAAAGAAAATTCATCGGGGTCGGTCACCTCCACGGCGGGCTGACTCGCCCCTGCCCCGCTCGATTCCTGCGACAAATGCGCCTCGTACCCCAGCGAGAACAACCAGCTAAACAAACTAAACACCAGCACACCGCCCACCAACAACCAAATGCGCAGATTTTGCTTCCTGTTCAGTTTCTCTTCCAGACTCTCTTTCGGCTCGTCCTCTTGGTCATCTTCAAAATTTTCCTGCAACCGCTCCAGCACACCCGCCTCTACCGATTCGGGCAACATCTCGTACATCGGCTCGGGTACGACCGCCTGTAAAGCCTCATACCTTTCCAAACAAGCCGAACAACCCTCAACGTGCACCTCAAAATCCATTCGCTCGGCGCGGGACAGTTCGTTATCCAGATAGTAAGGCATCATCTGCCGATATGTATCACAAGGATCCCCCGACGGCAGTTCGCCTATCAACGCCTCGCGGGCAGACAATAACAATTCAGCCACTTTTTCGCGCGAAATTGCCATTTTTTCGCCGATTTCCTCATAAGAAAGGTTAAAAATCTGGCGCAAAATGAGCGAAATCTGCTCATTTTCCTGCAATTTCAGCGCATTTCGATACCAATTTGGGCTCTCTTTTGGCAATTTTGCCACCAAAATACGGAAAAAAGCACGCACAACATCGGCCTCTTTCCCCACATTTCCCAGATGGAGATACCCCTCTGCAAACACATCCTGCGTACGGCGGATCGCTTCATCTGCATCCATTCCTACCTGCAAAAACACACCATAAACTGCCGACTCATAGCGGGTGATCAGATCCGCATAGGCTTTCATGTGCCCCGCGCGGATGCGTTTTACTATATCCAGATCGGTCAAAATACATCCCTCTCTTCGAATTCCTCTGTTATATACGGCTCCAGTAATTCTTCCAACTGCCGATAAGTCGTCACCCGACACACGGCATCCCGCAAGATCGCCGCATCGGAAAATCCCTTGATATACCAAGCCGAAAACTTACGGCTCTCGCACATTCCCGTGCGCTCGCCCTTATGTTCACACAACCGCTTGGCATGGAGCAGCGCCGCCGCCAGCCTGCGGTTTGCCGTAATTTCCTCGGGCGTTTCGCCCCGCGCTAAGGCTTTGAGCCGACGGAAGAGCCAAGGATCGCCCAACGTGGCCCGACCGAGCATCAGCCCCGCCGCGCCCGTATCGGCCGCCGCCACGGCACTGTCCCAATCGCGAATATCGCCGCTGATGATCACCGGCACCGACACGGCCTGTACCACCGCCTGCGCCACCGTATAGTCGGCCTTGCCGCTATACTGTTGTTTTACCGTGCGGGGATGAACGGTCAATTCTTTAGCCCCGCTCTCCTGTAAGATCTTAGCAAATTCAGGTGCGCAAATGGACGTATGATCCCAGCCTGAACGAAACTTCACGCTGACGGGAATCTCGGTTGCTTTCGCCACCGCCTCGCACACCCTTCCCGCCAACAGCGGATCTTTCATCAAGGCGCCGCCGTCGCCGTTGCCGATGATCTTACCCATGGGACAGCCCATATTGATATTGATCCAATCGGGCGCATACTCGGCACAGACACGGGCGGCATAGGCCATGGTATCGGGATCGTTGCCGAAGATCTGGATATGGATCGGCCGCTCCTTTTCTGCAAATGCCATGAGCGTATGGGTTTTTTTATCTTTGTAATAGATGCCTCTGGAACTGACCATTTCGGAATAGGTCACATCCGCCCCGCAATCCCGCACGATCCGGCGGGTGGTAGCATCGGTGATTCCGGCCATGGGCGCCATATGCAGAGGCGGCAAAATAAATTTCTCCATCTCATGCTCCGTTTTCTTATACTACAAGCCATTGTAGCACAAAAAACAAAAGAAAGCAATAAATAAGACAGGGATAACCCTGTCTTATTTGTTCATTCGATCCATAAGGCTTTTTTCAGTTCTTCGGTCAGCGGTGAACCGTACTCGCACAGTTCATAGCCCTCGGCGTAGCGGATCTTGCTGCCTCTCTCCTGCCCGTATCTGGCAATCAGTTCCTTACGGAAATAGGCGGCTTCCTGCGCATACTGCACGGCATAGCCTCTTGTGGCGGCCATGACTTCCTCGTCGGTCGTATCCGCGGTGATGTCCATGCCCTTAAGCCACGCGAAACGCTCGGCGGGATCGGCGGGCACTTCCTCACCAAAGGTGTACGGAAGCCACTCATAGACCTGCGACACATTCAGATCGGCAATTTTGAGCTTGGTATCGACCTCATCGTCGATATCCAGCACAAAGTCGGCACGGAACGGGGGGTTGCTGAAATGGTCGGCATTATACATAATCACCGGCATTTGGCGCATGGCAGGAGCATCGGGGCAGGTATGCGGCACGATCAGAACATAAGATGCGTCCTGCACCAACTGTCCGGCGGCTCTATGGTCGGTATGGTAATCGTTGGGGCGATGGGTAATGATCAGATCGGGAGCAAAAGCGCGGATATAACGGATGAGCCGATCGCGGGTCTCCAGATCCGCTGTCAGCGTACAGTCATCAATATCCCACACATCATACGTCACGCCGAGAAGCTTGGCAACCGCCGCCGATTCTTTGGCGCGGGTTGCGGTCGTTTCCTTGGGCGAGAGAATATGATGACCGCCGCAACCGTTACACATACTTAAAAACCGAACTTCATAGCCCATTTTGACATATTTATGAGCCAGACCGCCGCAACGGAACTCGTTATCGTCCTGATGGGCGCCAATCATTAAAATCTTCATTTTTTCACCTTTCTACAGATAAACTTGACTTTTTCGGTGTTTTATTATATAAATTTTTTAGTACAATTTTGCGAAAGCGGAAAGAGGCCGAGCATGAACGATCTGTCCTTATACGAAAAGATTGCGCCGTTAGCCGGAAATTATCCGGTCAAACTGCATATACAGGATGCGCGCGAGACCATTGATGCCCACTGGCATGAATATCTGGAAATTCTCTTTTTCCGAACGGATGGCTGTACCGTATGGTGCGCCTCTCAGCGGATCACGCCTCAGCGCGGGGACTGCGTTATCGTCAACTGCAATCAGCTACATTCCATAACCCCTCACACATCGGGAGATTATTACTGCCTGATGATCAATCCCTCTTTTTTTGCCGATGTATCGTTCAAAAATATCCTACTCCAAAATCTGATTGTGAAGGATACTCGGATACAGGATTGTTTGGATCGGATCTTTTGCGAAAAAGAGGAGATGCGGGATGGGTATGATATGGAGATCAAGAGCCTGACCTACCATCTGATTACCTACATTTTACGCCATCACAAAACCGAGCAACTATCCGAACATGAGGCGCTGGGACGAAAACACAAGACCCACATTATCGGTGAGGTATTACAGTACATATCCCAGAATTATCACAATCCCTTATCCACGGCAGGATTGGCCGAGCAATTCCACCTGAATGAATATTACTTTTGCAATCTGTTCAAGAGCCAGACAGGACAGTCCCCCATCCACTACATCAACCGTTATCGCATTGATAAGGCGATGGTACTGCTCAAGAACTCCAGCCGTAACATTACCGAGATTGCGTCCAGCGTTGGGTTTGAAAACCCGAACTACTTTTCAAGAACCTTCCGTCAATACACGGGCACCACGCCCAGAGCCTATAAAAAGTCCGGCGACTCAGTTACACTCAGCGACTAACGGACCGGCCAATTCTTTCAGATAGAAGAGTTTGCCGGGGAGGGTGGGCATATAAGTAGAGGTAATATTCATATCGGGACCGTAGTGAAGCGTAGTCAGGAAGCTCATACCCTGCCAGCCCATGCCGCGACCCAATGAACCGTCGGCACCGCCAATAATATAGTCAGCCTGCAGGAACAGACCGGGGCCCACCGTATTGGCACGGCAAGGAACCAGCGTGGTTCTGCTCTTAAAACTGGTAATGGCATTCTGCTCAATGGTGAGCGGATGCAACTGAGCGGCAATGCGGTAATTCTGCGCTTTCCATTCGGCTTCCGAAGCAAATTCGGCGGCAAAATGAGGCTCCCAGAACGCGATATGACACATTCTGCCGATCCCGAATACCAGCACGAGTTTTGCGCCTTCTGCTTTCAGTGCGGCGATCTTTTCCGGATAGGTAGGCAGGTTGTCCTTTGTTGCAAAATTTCTCTGATTGGCAGGGACAGTCAGCTCACCGAGTTTATCAAAGAAAGCCTGTTTCATGCTATATTCAAAAGAAGCGGGATTATCGGATGAGAGGGTATTGCCCTGTGCATCCGACCACTCGTCCATATTGAAGGTATAGACATGCTTGCAATCGACCTGCCACTGGGTCAGAAAATAGACGGCCCACTTATACATACCCATCGGACCTACGGGCAGGATCATGGCCAGTTTCCGGCCGTCATCTTTTGCTTTTTTGATCTGGAGCGCAATTTCGTGACCCATATAGGTATCAAAATCGTTGATATTTTCGCAGGCCACGGGGGTGAAATCCTTATGCCAAAATTCTTCTCTTGCGACGCCTTTTTCGCAACACTCGTCAATTTTCTTCATGTCCCAACCTGCGGGGTAGAAATTCTCAAGCAGGGAACCCTGTACGGTAGATAAAAAATCCATGATGATCACTCCTTTTCTTTTATACAAATATTATACAAAGGATCAACAAGCTAAATCTATACGATATTTAAGGAGTTTTAGCACAATTTTGAGTTAATTAAAAAGAGACGCTCGCGATATGAGCGTCTCATTTTCTTTTTTTACGACTCCACAGCAATCCGCCGCGCTTAGGGGGTTGGATCTTTTCTCCGATGATCCGACCTGCCTCCTTGAGCAGTTGTTCCTGGTCGATACCCTTACGGGAGGCGGAGACCCGCACAAAGACAATAGCCTGTTCGATCCATTCACTATCCTGCGGTTGTACTACGATTACCTGCCGACTCAATCCCTTAATCATATTCCCTGCTCCTTTTATGTGTCTGTATGAGCATTGTTACCGCTTTTTTTGTTTTTTATTCGGTGGTTTTCTATCTTTTGTGGTTGCATTATACGGCGTTTTGGGCTATACTATTATAATGAAGTTAAGTATAGTTTATGGAGGATCATGCCATGAGAAAGGTTCTTGTGATCTTTGGCGGAGTATCGCCCGAACATGAAGTATCCCGCCGTTCTGCTGCGGCGGTTCTTGAACATATTGACCGAGAGAAAAATCAAGTGCATACGGTAGGTATTACCAAGGATGGCCGCTGGTTATACACCACCGCATCTCCTAAAGATATTGCCGAGGGTAGTTGGGAGAATCAGCCCAACCGTCCCGCTCTTTTATCCTGCGACCGTGCTCAGCGCGGGCTGATGATTCTGGAGCAAGGCAAGACCATGCTTATCCCTCTTGATGTTGTGATGCCCATGCTGCACGGCGAGAACGGCGAAGACGGCCGTTTACAGGGCTTATTGGAGTTGGCAGACATTCCGTTTGTCGGCCCCGGTATGCGAGCCAGCGCCAACGGCATGGATAAGGCAACAACCAAGATCGTACTGGCCAGTGCAGGAATCCGTCAGGCCGATTATCTGATCTTCCGCAACGGCACCGATATGGAGCGGATGGTGTCTCAGGTAGAGAGCAAGTTTGTATATCCTGTATTTGTTAAGCCGTCCTCAACCGGCTCGTCTTGCGGCGTATCGAAAGCCCGCAACAAAACGGAGCTGATCACGGCCATCAATGAGGCGTTTCGTTTTGACAACAAGATTTTAGTGGAAGAATTTATCGCAGGGCGCGAGATTGAGGTTGCGGTATTCGGTGACCGTCAGGGCACTTACGCATCGGTATGCGGAGAGATTGATCCGGGTGCCGATTTCTACGATTACAACGCCAAGTACATTGATGATACCTCCACCTGCCATATTCCCGCCGATCTGCCCGAAGCGACGGCACAGGGTATTCGCCGCACGGCCATTGAGGCCTTTGAAACCTTGGAGTGCAAGGGACAATCCCGTGTCGATTTCTTTGCCTTGGAAGACGGCAGTTTTGTACTCAACGAGATCAACACGTTACCCGGATTTACCAGCATCAGCATGTATCCGAAGCTGATGATGTATTCACAAAATCTCACCTATGCCCAGCTGATCGAGAAGATGCTGGCGGGTGCGGAGGACTGATATGGAACAAAAGAAACGCCCGATCGGCGTCTTTGATTCGGGGCTGGGCGGCTTGACTTGTATGCGGGAACTGATGCGGGTTCTGCCGCATGAGGATATCCTCTATCTGGGGGATACCGGCCGTGTCCCCTACGGCACGCGCAGTAATGATACCATTATCAAGTACACTCTACAAGACATCGCATTTTTGACAAAATTTGATGTTAAATACATTGTCATTGCCTGCGGCACCGTTTCCTCGGTGGCCTTGGATCGCATTGATAAGACCGGTCTGTGCCCAATTGTAGGCGTAGTAGACAGTGCAGTAGACGCCGCTCTTGCCGCAACCAAGGCGGGACGCATCGGTGTGCTGGGCACACCGGCGACGATTGCCAGCGGTTCCTATGTTAAGAAACTCAAGGCGAAAGCGGATGTGGACGTCGTTTCGCACGCTTGTCCGCTCTTTGTTCCCTTGGTGGAAAACGGATATACACAAAGAGACAATCCGATTTTGCGTTTAGTAGCGCAGGAATATTTGACGCCGCTTTTGGAGGCACAGGTGGACACCATTATTCTGGGTTGCACTCACTATCCCCTGCTGCGGGAGGCAATTGCCGATCTGTGTCCCGATATTACGTTGATTGACGTGGGGCAGCAGGCGGCCCTTCACGTTTCCCGTTCACTGACCGAGTCGGGGTTAGCCGCTACGCAGGGCGAGGGACAATATCGGTTTTTTGTGACCGATACGACCGAGAATTTTGCCCACTACGGTTCCCTATTCCTAAATCAGCCCATCTGCGGGCAGGTGGAAAGGGTGGAACTGGGCGGATGAATGTATTAGTATCCATTGTCGGCACACAGAGTAACGGGCCGTCGCAGGACAGCGTAGAAATGCTGACTGAGGCGGAGATGGAACAACTGGATGAAATTACCGACATCCGTTACAAGGAGCCGGATGAGAATGGATTTGAGGAATGTCACACCCATATCCGTGTCATCGGGAATACTTGTGTTACCATTACCCGAAGCGGCCGATATGCTTCGCAACTGATTTTAGAAAAGGGACAGCGGCATCTTAACCATTACGATATGGGCTTTGGTCAGTTGGTGATGGGAGTCAGCACGTCCCGTATTGAGAACACGCTCCGTTTGGATGGTGGGGCGTTGACGGTGAATTACACACTGGAAATGAACCATTCCCTGATCAGCAACAATCGCTTTGTGTTAAAAATTGTGGAGGTCAAACATGATAACCAATAACCCGAAAAAATATATTACCGACGCCTTGCGCGAATGTATCGTTAAGGCAACCCTCTCGGCCATGGCCGACGGGGCATTGCCGGAGTGCGATTTGCCGTCCTTTTCGATCGAGACCCCGAAAGATACCTCGCACGGGGATCTGTCGGCGAACATTGCCATGGTAGGCGCACGCAGTTTCCGTGTAGCGCCGCGTGTAGCGGCATCCGCGATTGCCCAGCGCCTTTCCTTTGACGGCACGCCCTTTGCCCGCTGCGAAATTGCAGGACCCGGCTTTATGAATTTCTTCCTGTCGGATGAACTGACGGGGATTACGCTGGAGAGCATCCTCTCACTGGGCAAGGATTACGGCAAGACCGAGGCAGAAAACCCACAGAAGGTGATGGTAGAATTTGTTTCGGCCAACCCAACGGGGCCGATGCATATCGGTAACGCGCGCGGCGGTGTCATTGGTGACTGTTTGGCGGCTTGCCTGAGTGCCTCGGGACATGATGTGACACGTGAGTTTTATGTAAATGATGCAGGCAATCAGGTCGAACGTTTTGCGCTGAGCATTACGGCTCGCTATCTGGAGGTTTGCGGACATGCTGATAGTCAGGTGCCGGAGGATGGGTATCATGGCGAAGACGTACTGATCCTCGCCCGTGAATTCCACAAAGAATATGGCGAAAAATATGGCGATACGGTTACCGATGAGCTGAAGAATGAACTGACCAAGTTTGGTCTGGCCCGCAATATTGCCGCGATGCAGAAGCATTTAGGGCGGTTCGGCGTCAACTATGATGTATGGTTCTTGGAAAGCGGATTGCACGCCGGTACCGAACTTGCCGAAACAATGGATATTCTCAAATCCTCGGGCTATACCTATGAAAACGAGGGCGCGTTATGGCTTCGTACGACCGATTTCGGTTGCGAAAAGGATGATGTTCTGGTGCGTTCCAATGGCTTCTACACTTATTTTGCCGTGGATATTGCCTATCACCGCAATAAGTTTTTGGTTCGTGGATTTGACAAGGTGATCAATGTTTGGGGCGCCGATCATCATGGGCACGTGGCTCGGCTGAAAGGTGCACTTAAGGCGCTGGGAATTGAACCGGAGCGTCTGCACGTAGTCCTGATGCAGATGGTACGCTTAATGCGTGACGGCGAACAGGTGAAAGTATCCAAGCGTTCGGGCAAGAGCATTACCTTGATCGATCTGTTGGATGAAATGCCGCTGGATTCGGCTCGGTTCTTCTTCAATCTGCGTTCGCCCGACAGTCATTTTGATGTAGATCTGGATCTGGCCATCAGCAACACTTCGCAAAATCCTGTATACTATGTGCAGTATGCGCACGCGCGTATTTGCAGTATGCTGGCCAAGATGGAGGCTGACGGTATTGATATAGATGTTACCGACGCCGATCATCATTTGCTGACCGAGCCCAGCGAGCGGCTTTTGATCGCCATGCTGGCGGAGTTCCCTGAAGTGGTCAGCAACGTAGGACTTCTGTATGACCCCTCCCTGCTCACCCGCTACAGCATTGATCTGGCAACGGCATTTCATAAGTTCTATACCGATTGCCGGTGTCATGATGCGCAGGAAGATATCCGCAAAGTGCGTATTGCTCTTTTGCTTGCCACCAAGCAAACACTGGCTAATGCCTGCGCCATGCTGGGTATTGATGCTCCCGAAAAAATGTAAAAGATATCCCGGCAAATTCTGCCGGGATATTTTGCAAAGGAGATACTATGAAACGAAAACGATGGCTATGGCTTGTGGTGGCGATCGTTATCTTGTTGGCGACGGGCGGATGGATCCTTTGGGAAAATCAATCTCCTATGCTGACAAAAACAACGGTTGTCTGTGCTGACACACCAGAAGAACTGGTTGGACTACGCATCGCCCATATTTCTGACTTTCACAATACGAAATATCCGGATGACGGGCAATCCATGATCGAAAGCATCAAGCAAGAACAGCCTCATCTGATAGCGATTACCGGTGATCTGATCGACTCCTACGCCACGGATTGTGAAAGGTCTCTAAACTTTACACAAAGGCTTGTTGAGATTGCACCTGTCTATTATGTAACCGGCAACCACGAGGGGCGTCTGGATGACATCTATCCCGATTTTGAGGCCAAACTCACCAAACAAGGGGTGCACGTTCTGCGGAACCGACAGGAATTGATTGAATACAACGGCTATTCCTTCCGTATCGTCGGCATCGATGATCCACGATTTGCCAGTGAGAAATCGGCAGAAGAAGAAGCTTTACTCCTTCACTACATTTCCCAATTTGAAGTAGAAACGGCCCCCTTTACACTCATGCTTGCCCATCGTCCGGAGGGCTTTGATGCATACTGTGACGCCAAGATAGACTTAGTATTGACCGGACACAATCACGGCGGTATCGTTCGCATTCCTTTTCTGGGCGGGCTTTATGCAGAGGGAGAACTGTTTCCCGAACACGACAGCGGACTTTTCAATGAGGATCAAACGGTTATGTTTGTCCATCGAGGAAGCGGGAATAATTCAGTAACCTTTCGAGTCAATAATCGTCCCGAGGTCGTTATTCTTACGTTGGCATAAAAAGATCCCGATCGTTTGATCGGGATCTTAATTTTTTACTTACGCCTCAACAGCGACTTCGTCTTCTTCCACAACAGTAGCTTCTGCCTTGATCTTCTGTCTGGACTTAATCATATCCAGCGAAGCGGCCAGCATCAGGAACAGACCGGTAGCCGTTGCAGCCAACTGAGTAGGAATACCCATCATAACGATGGCATTCTCAAGGAACATCATGGTAAGCATACCCATAGCGATACACAAACCGGATCCGCGTCCACCGCTCAAGGAAACACCACCGATGGCACAGGCGGCCATACAGTTAGATTCCCAACCGGTACCGGTATTCGGCTGTGCATAGTCCATACGGATGGCCAGCAACAAACCGGCGACGGCAACAATGGTACCCGATGTCAAATAGGCAAACTTCTTAATCGATTTTACATTGATACCGGACAGGGACGCTACCTCGGCGTTATCGCCGACAGCCTTGATCTTACGGCCAAACGTGGTCTTTGCCAACATGATGGAAACAACCACATACAGCAAAACAGCGATGAAGAACGGGAGGAACAATCCGCCGATTTCGGTATGACCAAACCAATACAGTTCTTTACCGAGATCCTTATAGGGGTAACCACCGCTGAGCAGGTAACGGCTGGCGCCGAAGATCTGCCCCAAGCCCATGGTAACGATGAAGGACGGCAAGCTAAGATCCAGAATGAAATAGCTCTTAACAAAACCGAGCAGGAAACCGGTCATTACACCGGCAATGACACCAACCCACCAAGGGGCACCCAGATTCTTGATCACGAAACCGAGTACCATGCATGCCATACCGGCGGTAGTACCAACCGACATATCGGCACTGTTGGTCAGAATAACCAGAGCGTTACCCAAACAACAAATTCCGATAAAAGGAACCAGATTCAGAATCGAACGGATGTTGTCCCACGAGAGGAATGCACCCATAGTGAAAGTACCGTTGGCCATAGTGGACTGAACCGTGGTAATCGCTTGAACAACTACAAGAAGGATAACCAGCGGAATCAAAGCTCCAAACTCTTCGGAAGACTTAAACCGTTTCCAAAGGGAGCCGAGAGTTGTTTTTTTCTTAATTGCACCTTGCATTGTCTACGTCTCCTTTCCCTTAGATCAGGTCGATACGGGAGGCCATGTATCTTCTCTTATACACGTCAACCGTAAGAACGATCATGAGCATCGCACCAACCAGTGCCGTCTGCAAGTTCGGATCCCAACCGATAGAGGTCAGGGCGTTCTGGATCAGAGACATCAACAGGATGCCGAGGAACAAGCCTCCCATCGAACCGGTACTGCCGACAAAACCGATACCGCCGATGTAGCAAGCCGCGATCGAGCGGAAATTGGTAATACCGCTCATGGTAACGGTACGCTGACGGAAGCAGGACAGGATGGAAGCAATAAAGGAAAGCAAGGATACGAAGATCAAGCAGATCCATTTTACGCGTTTTACGTTAACGCCGGCCATGTAAGCCGAGTTGGCCGAAATACCGCTGGCCTGAATCATACGGCCATACTTGGTATAGCGCAAAATGATATGGGCAATTATCAACATACCGACAAAGATCAGGAAGAGAATGGAGATACCCATGCCGCGGTTGGTGCCGCCGGAAAGCCATGTGAAGAAATCTCTGCCGATCTGGATCGCAGCAAAATCACCAATGTCTTCAGGAACAGGGGTGATCGGAACGCCCATACACAGATAGGTACCTAAGCCGGTACAAAGGGAAGCTGTTGCCAAAGTAGCAACCCACTTCATAACACCGACCTTGAGCATCAGGAAACCGTTGAGGTAGCCCATAGCACAAGCGAAGAAAGCGGCAACCAAAAGACCTACCCAAGACGGATATGTATTCCAGATACACATAACACCGTAGATGATACAAGCAAAACCACCTACACCGGTGGTGGACAAGTCCATCTCACCCGACATGATGATCAACGCCTGACCAATCGACATGATGCCGACAAACGAACAGTTACGCAGAAGCATTAACAGGTTGGCACCGGTAAAAAATTTGGGATTAACCGAATAGGTAATAATCGAAATTATAAGGATAAACAGTACCGAAATGAATTCGGAAGACAAGAAGAACTTGACCAGTTTAACCTTATTACGCGCTTTGCGAAGATCTCTGGATTCCATTGTGTTTTCCATGATTTACGCCTCCTTTGCCGAATTGCCGATCTTTTTGAAGGTCTTGGTAGCCAGACGCATGATCGAGACATTGTTCGCCTCTTCCTTGCTGAGTTCACCGGCAATACGACCTTCTGCCATAACGATGAAGCGATCGCACATGTTCAACAACTCCGGCAAATCCGAAGAGATCATAACAACGGCGATGCCTTGAGCAGCAAATTCGTTGATCAACTGATAGATCTCACTCTTCGCACCAACGTCGATACCCTTGGTAGGCTCGTCAAGAACCAGCACCTTAGGTTCCGCATTCAGCGAACGGGCAATAACCACCTTCTGCTGGTTACCACCGGAGAGCGTATCCACCAAAACACCCATCTTAGGAGCCTTAACTCGCAGAGTTTCGAAGTAATACTTCATGCGCTTTGCCTCTGCCTTCTCCGAAACAAAGGGGCCTTTGCAGATGGCATCAAAATTCGTGATGGAAATATTCTTCATGATATTCCAAGAGAAGATCAAACCGTATTTCTTTCTATCCTCGGTAACCAGAGCCATACCTTTTTTCATGGCGTCGGTAGGTCCTTTGATCTTGACTTCTTTGCCGTTAAGGAATATCTTACCGGATTTCAGTTTATTTACACCGTAGATGGAAGTTAAAGTTTCCGAACGGCCTGCACCGACAAGTCCCGCAAAACCGAGAACCTCACCGGCATGAACCGTAAAGCTGACATCTTCAACCAAATTGCGATCGGCAATATAGGGATGATCCACGGTGATATTTTCAACACGCAGAACCTCTTCCCCAATCTCAACATTACGGGGCGGATACATGTTCGTGACCTCACGGCCGATCATGGCGGCAATGATCTGATCACGATCGTAATCCTTCTTTTCAAACTCGCCGACACGCTTACCGTCACGCAGAACGGCAACACGGTCGGTCAGTTCCATGATCTCGTCCATCTTATGGGTAACAAAGATGATGGCGGTTCCGTTATCGCGCAGGCGTCTGACCACGCGGAACAGGTTTTCAACGTCGCGGTTAGACAGCGAAGTCGTCGGCTCGTCAAGGATCAAGATCTTCGGATGCGAAGACAAAGCCTTAGCAATCATCAGCATCTGCTGCTGACCGATACTCATCTTTCTGGTATCCATATCGATATCGATATCCAGCTGAAGATCGTCGATCAATTCCTGAGCGGCTCTACGCAATTTACTCTGATTGACCCATATCGTCTTTTTACCCAGTGTCAAGTCGCCCATGTAGATATTTTCGGCAACGCTTTCAAATTTGAAAACCGAAACCTCCTGCGCAACGAAACCGATACCCAGCTTAACGGCATCAATCGGGCTCGCAGGTCGGACAACCTCACCGTCAATCTTAATTTCTCCCTGATAGGAGCCGGCCGGATAGATGCCGTTGATGATCTTGAGCAGTGTCGATTTACCGGCACCGTTCTCACCGATCAAGCCAAGGATCTCACCGGGTTTTACATTAAGATTAACATTGTCATTAGCCACAACACCGGGGAAAACTTTCGTAATGTTGTTGACCTCGAGTACGTACTCTCCCATAATGTAAAATCACTTCCTTCTTAAAGTGTATATGATTCAAAACAATAGCAGCCCCTTTTCAAAAAGCACAAGAGAACAGAAAAAAGGCGAAATCCGTCAACCTTTTCTCTATCCACTTCTCTTTCTGATCCATGGCCGTCATAAAAGGGCGCACTGCCACCATTTCTTCCCTATAATTATAAACTGAAAACCCATCATTGTCAACCGATAGAATTCTTTTTGTGAGAATTGCACAAATGCCATTTGGAATTCATCGACAGAAATTTTCAAATTTTGCTATCTATAAAAATTAGTTACAAAATTGTGACAATTTTACTGGTTTGACAGGGTTTTACACAGGCAAAATGTAACACTTTGTACATAAAATGGCATGTTTTGACTAAAATGATTACCATTTCATGAATGAAGAGTCATCCGTAAATTTGCACAAAAAAACAGCCGAGGAAACCTCGGCTGTTCATTTTTCTTAATAAGCAACGCCTTGAGCGAGCATAGCTTCGGCAACTTTCACAAAACCGGCAATATTGGCACCGGCAACCAGGTCGCCTTCCATGCCGTATTTCTTAGCGGCATCATAGGAAGCCTTGTAAATGCTGCTCATGATCTGATGCAGTTTGGCATCGACTTCTTCGGTAGTCCAACTGTAGCGCATCGAGTTCTGGGACATTTCCAGACCGGAAACAGCAACACCGCCGGCGTTAACCGCCTTAGAAGGAGCCACAACGACACCGTTCTGCTTCAGATAGGCAATCGCCTCATTGGTGGTGGGCATGTTGGAAACTTCTACATAATATTTCACGCCGTTAGCAACGATCTTCTCCGCCTCAGCCATGCCAACTTCGTTCTGAGTAGCGCAAGGCATGATAACATCCGCCTTCACGCCCCAAGGTTTCTGACCGGCATAGAAAGGCACGCCGAATTTATCCGCATAATCCTGAACCTTGTCACGGCAGGATGCACGCATTTCCAGCATGAAGTTGATCTTCTCTTCCGTATTGATACCGTCTTCATCATAGACATAACCATCAGGGCCGGAGATGGTGACAACCTTGCCGCCCAGCTCGGTCAACTTCTTAACGGTACCCCAAGCCACGTTACCGAAACCGGAAACAGCAAAGGTCTTACCCTTGATCTCTTCACCAAAAGACTTGAGCATCTCAACCGTATAGTAAACAGCACCGAAACCGGTAGCTTCGGGGCGGATCAGCGAACCGCCAAAGGACAATCCCTTACCGGTCAACACGCCCTCAAAAGCATTCTGCAGACGCTTATACTGACCAAACAGATAGCCAACCTCACGAGCGCCTACGCCGATGTCGCCGGCAGGCACGTCGGTGTTGGGGCCGATATGCTTATGCAACTCGGTCATAAAGCTCTGGCAGAAACGCATGACTTCTGCATCCGATTTGCCCTTCGGATCAAAGTCGGAACCACCCTTGGCACCACCCATAGGGAGAGTGGTGAGGGAGGTCTTGAAGGTCTGCTCAAAGCCGAGGAATTTCATAATAGAGAGGTTAACCGAAGGATGGAAGCGCAAACCGCCCTTGTAAGGACCGATGGCCGAGTTAAACTGCACACGGTAGCCTCTGTTGACCTGCACATTGCCGTTATCATCCATCCACGAAACACGGAAGGTAATGATGCGCTCAGGCTCCACCATACGCTCAACGATGCCGGCCTTCACGATGTCGGGGCGCTGCTCAATGACAGGCTCCAGAGATTCCAACACTTCCTTAACGGTCTGGTGGAATTCAGGCTGATCGGGGTCACGCTTGACCACATTTTCGTATACCTGCTTCAGGTATTCGGTTTTAAAAGACATTTTCATACACCTCGCAAAAAAATATGCTACCATTATACAAGCATCGCCAAGGAATTACAATACTTTTTTGATGAATTTTTCAAAAAAATCCATTATTTTAATCCTATGCGCATCCACAACAAAAAAGAAGCAGAGAATCACTCTCTGCTTCTTCTTATTTCATATAGTCGAATTGGATTCCGTAGATGTCTACGGTGTTCCCGTCTTGAATTCCCGCCTCTTCCAATGCGGCATACACGCCCGCCTCGGTCAGATTCTTTTCAAAGAAGGATACCGATTCGTAATCGTCAAAATTAGTGGAATTGATCACGCGGATCAGCCACTTACCTTCCACGAAGAAGGTATCGCCGTCCCGTTCGATGCGAACCGTCTTATTAGGCTCATCATCCATCTGCGGTACATATTCGGATTCAAAGATCTCCATTTCCGGCTGATCCTTAAGCTTGTCCCACATAAAGGAGATCAGCTCGTCGATCCCCATACGGGTAGCCGCCGAGATCTCCATATATTCGTAGCCGTGTTCCTTTATATAGGAACGGAACCGATCAGCCAGCGCCTCGTCGTAGATAGCATCGACCTTATTCCCGACCACCAACTGGGGTTTGGCTGCCAATTTCTCGCTGTACTTGGCCAATTCCGCATTGATCTTCTCAAAATCGTCAATAGGATCCCGCCCTTCGGTAGACGCAATATCCACCATGTGCACAAGCAGGCGGCAACGCTCTACATGGCGCAAGAAACGAATCCCCAATCCGACACCGTCCGCCGCGCCTTCGATCAGCCCCGGGATATCCGCCACCACGAAAGAGGCTTCCTCCCCTGCCCGAACCACGCCGAGATTGGGAACCAAGGTGGTAAAGGGATAGTTGGCGATCTTGGGACGAGCGGCCGAAATCACCGATAACAGCGTGCTTTTCCCCGCATTGGGCATAGCGACAAGGCCGATATCGGCAATCAATTTCAATTCCAGAATCAGATCCAGTTCCTCACCCGGCCGACCGGCCTTGGAAAAACGGGGCGCCTGCCGCACGGCATTGGCAAAGCTTTCGTTGCCCCAGCCACCCTTGCCGCCGTGGGCGACCACAAAACGGTCAGTCCCCGACATATCCACGATGACCTTGCCGCTTTCGGCTTCTCTTACAACGGTACCCTCCGGCACCTTGACATACAGCGGCTCGCCGCATTTACCCGTGCAGTTTTTCGATGCACCGGGGGTTCCGTTTTCGGCGCAATATTTGCGTTTAAAGCGAAAATCCACTAAGGTATTGATACTTTTATCGGTGACAAAGATGACGTCGCCGCCGTTGCCGCCCCGTCCGCCGTCCGGACCGCCCGAAGGACGGTATTTTTCACGCAGGAAAGAGACACAACCGTCGCCGCCGTTGCCGGCCTTAACGTGGATCTTTGCATAATCATCAAACATAGTTTCACCTCATTTCGAGATAGAAAAAATCTCAAAGGCGGATGCCTTTGAGATTTTAAGTGCTTATCAGGCTCCGATGCACTGCGGCATGGAAACCGGCAGACTTACGCCTGCTCGTAAACGCTGACTCTCTTGCGGTCCTTGCCGACGCGCTCGTATCTTACGACACCGTCTTTCAGGGCGAACAGGGAGTCATTCGATCCTCTGCCGACATTGATGCCGGGATGGATCTTCGTGCCGCGCTGGGTGAAAAGGATATTGCCGGCCAACACGAACTGACCGTCGGCACGCTTGGCGCCGAGACGTTTGCTTTCGCTGTCACGTCCGTTCTTGGTCGAGCCCATTCCCTTTTTATGAGCAAAATACTGTAAACCAAGTCTAAGCATTGTTACACCTCCGTATACTCGATGTTAATACATGTAGGATGCTGTGCCTGTACCATTTTCAGATAATCCCGAAAACCGCACAACAATTTGTGTGCCATCTCCCACTGTCCCGTCGCACGAAAGGAAACTTTCTTCCCCACTGCGATCTCCGGGGCCGTTCCGAAATACTCCTCGGCCAGATGCATCGTCAGATCACAAGCGGCCGAAACCGCCGCACAGACGACATCCTCCCCCTCGGTAGCATATCCGGCATGACCGGACAATGTCATGGCTTTGAATCTTCCGTTTTCTGTTTCAAAACGGCATGTGATCATAGGACTTAAGCGTTGATAGCGCCGATCTCAACCTTGGTATAAGGCTGACGGTGGCCGGTCTTACGTCTGTAGTTCTTTTTAGCCTTAAACTTGAAGATATAGATCTTGGCGTTCTTGCCGTTCTTCACGACCTTAGCATCAACAGTAGCACCCTTCACATAAGGAGTACCGGCAGTGATGCCCTTCTCCTTGCCGATGGCCAGAACCTTATCAAAGGTAACGGCATCGCCTTCAGCAGCGTCCAGCTTCTCTACGAAGATAACGTCGCCTTCCTGTACTTTGTACTGTTTTCCGCCCGTTTCAATAACTGCGTACATTCCAAAGCACCTCTCTTTCATATCAGACTCGCTATGGTGGGCGGCTTGCGCACTTTCATACCCACACACATGCGGCACTATGCATTATAACACAAAGTCCCGTGCTCGTCAACAACTTTTTGAGCACGGGACTTAAATTTTTTCAGAAATTAACCAAGATAGTTCTTAAGACCGGCCGAAGCGTTGGCCGCATCACCGGTAACGGTAACGGTAACATTGACATTATAAATGTCGCTGAGCTTCTTGACTTTACCCAGGAAAGCCTCAACCGCATCCAGATCGGGGGCGCAGATCTTGGTAATCGAATCGATGAAGATCTCGGTAATATCGTGATTACCGGCCATCAAACCGGCTACGAAACCGTAAAACGCATCAAAATCGGAAATTTCATAATCCTCAATATTTACTAAACGGGCGCGGGAATTGATGGTAAACATCAATGTTTTGCCCTTTTCAATGTAAACAACGTTGCCGTGATCGGCGGCGACAGCCTGATTGCAGAGATCGGCCAATGCCTTGGTCTTGCCGGTGCCCTTGAGTCCCATAATTGCTTTGATCATATGTGTTAGCCTCCTTAGAATATGTATCCGTTCACAGACGGACCATTGGTTACTTATATTATACAGGAAAATCTTGAACAATTCAATAGGGTAAAACAAAAAAGTCGGCAGATTTTCTGCCGACTTTTCTCTTAGTTCTTGGGTTTACCCAAAAGTTCAAACATATTGCTCTTATACGCCTCAACACCGGGCTGATCAAAGGGATTGACATCCAGCATATAACCGCCGATGGCGCAACCCACCTCAAAGAAGGTGAACAGTTCGCCCAGCGTATGCTCACTGCGATCGGGAATGTTGATCAGCAGGTTAGGCACACCGCCGTCGATATGCGCCTTGATCACGCCCTCATAGGCTTTGCTGTTGATGTATTGCAGGCTCTTACCCTCCAGATAGGCCAGACCGTCAGCCGGATCGCCGGCGCACAGTTCCAGATCCTTTTCGGGAGTATCGATCCACATGACCGTTTCAAAATTATTGCGGGTACCCTCTTGCAGATACTGCCCCATCGAGTGCAGGTCCTGCGTATAGGTCAGCGCCACAGGGAAAATGCCCTTACCCTCTTTGCCGTGGCTCTCGCCGTACAACTGTTGCCACCACAGGGACATGGTAAACAGTTCGGGCTCATAGCCGGTCAGCACCTCAACCGTCAGATTCTTCTCGGTGTACAGTGCATGACGGCAGGCGGCATACTGTGCCGCTTCATTGTTGGCCAGGTCGGTAGACAGATAGCGAGCCATGGCATCCTTAGCGCCCTGCAACAAGGCATCAATATCCCCGCCGGCAACAGCAATGGGAAGCAGGCCCACGGCGGTCAGCACCGAGTACCGGCCGCCGATATCATCGGGCACCACAAAAGCCTCATAGCCCTCTTTTTCAGCCAGAGGACGCAGTGCACCGCGACGGGCATCGGTCGTAACGAAAATACGCTTGGCGGCATCGGCACCGTACTTGCGCTCAAGCAACGCACGGAACATACGGAAAGCAATGGCGGGCTCAGTCGTCGTACCCGACTTGGAAACCACATTCACGCAAATACTCTTATCCTCACACAACGCCAGCAAACGGCCCAGCGCATCGGGGCTGATATTATTACCGGCAAAATAGATCTTCGGCGCATCGGTTTCCTCATGAAAAGGACCGTTCAGAAAATCAATGGCACATTTAGCCCCCATAAAGGAGCCGCCGATACCGATGACCACGAAAACATCGGCCATCTCGCGAATACGGGCAGCGGCCGCCTTGATCTTTGCGGTATCAATGCCGTTACCGGGCTGTGTCCATCCCAGAAAGTCATTACCGGCACCGCTGCGATCCCGCACCTTCACTACCGATTCCTCGATCTTGGCCGCATAGGCAGACATGGGATCCTGACTTAAAAACATCTTGGTATACTTGGATTCAAATCCGATCATTCCAAATTCCTCCGTTAATAAAAAATGCTATTGTTATTGTACTCCTCGACCCGCTCGCTGTCAATGCTTGATTTGACATATTCCATGGATATTTGTTGCCGCAAAAAAACACTCTCCGACACAAAATCGGAGAGTGTTATTCTTATCGGAGGTATTTCATCGGATCAACATATACGCCGTCAATACAAAGGGTCATATGACAATGGTTACCCGTCGAGTTACCCGTAGAGCCGACACCGGCGATCCGCTGTCCCTGATACACGGTTTGTCCCACCGACACATTCACGCCGTTGCAATGCGAATAGCGAGAAACGATGCCGTTACCGTGATCGATCTCCACATTATAGCCGTGACCGCCGCCCGACCATCCGGCCACCGTAACCACGCCGGCATCGATCGCCAGAATGGAAGTGTTGTAATTGGCCGCAATATCCACGCCCTCATGGTAGTGATCCCCTCGCCATGCCCCAAACGGGCTGGTAATGACATAGTTACCGGCAATCGGCCAGATAAAGGTGCCCGCCGAAGAAATCGGCTTTGTACCGAGCAATTCATACTGGGTAACAGGCGTGCTCTTGACCGTCTGATTGATAATGTTTCGGCTGACCTCCACACCGTCCACCACCACGATCTGCGCCGTATACTGGGTAATACCGACACGGCCGGCCGACAGGATCTGCTTGGATCCTGCCCACATGGAAGATGTGGTAGACACCTGCACATCAAAGGGCACTTCTTCTTCGTAGGTGACCGTCTTGGATACCTGAACCGAAACGATCGGATCACCGCCGCCTACCGTGATCACCGTACCGACCGGCGCCTCGGCCAGATTGATGCCGGGGTTGAGCAAATACAGCGTTCTCTCACCCAGACCGAAATGCGCACAGATCTTCTCTACCGTATCCCCTGCCGCTATGGCATATTCATGGGTGGTATCGCCGCACAGGAGTTTGGCACGAAGATCGGCAATGGTCATCTCAAACTGATCGGCATACATATCCTGAATGACCTGCACGTCATTCATGAACACTACCGTTTCGCCTGCTGCCCCTGTCTGATAGGGCAGCTTGATGGCATCAAGCATTTCATAAATGGCATTCTCATTGGTATAGGTACCGATGAGCGCACCGTCAACAAACACGCCATAGGTTTTTCCTGCCGCATTTTCACAGATGGCCGCTATATTTTCTTCCAACTGTTCCCCCGATACCAATTTAGCACGAGAAACCAGACTCACCGCATAGACAGGTGTTTGCTCCATACGGAAGGCCTCGCCCAACCGCTGAGAATACCGTTCCTCCACCGCCAGACGCGCCGCATCAAAAGAAGCCGCATCGGTAACATATCCCACCACTTCGCCATCCAATCGAACTTCCAGCCCGACCGAATAGGCACTCATGATGATCATGCCACCCAACACCAGCAAGACACTCAAAGGCATGAGCAAAAATCGGGAAAACGAGGCAAAACCACGGAAGAATCCAACAATACCGTATCCGATACTGTGTCCCGCACGCCGAATAAAGCCTTCGGGATCGTCGATCATTTCTCTGCGCATGAATCGCAGGGACTCTTTAATTTTTACGGATGCTTGACGCAGGCTGTCTTTGAGCATAACACGCAACGGACTTTGTGCCTTAGCCGGAGAAAAAACAATCTCCCCCGTTTTGTCATCCACTTTGGTCTGTTGCTGTGCCGACACCGCCGGCGTAACTGCCAAAAAATCAGCCGTCTTACTCACCCGTCGGCGGGAGCGGGATTGCGCCACCTGCCTGCGGCCGACATAGCCGTTTCTGTTTTTGGATCTGGGCATATTAACTCCTTTATCGTAAAAAAAGAAAAGTTACAAATCGGTTACAAACAATTACATTTTAATATAAGATTGCGCCAATTGCAAGAGTTTTATTCAAATTTTCAGTATTTTACCAAAAAAGAAAGGACTTTCCGTTGCCGGAAAGCCCTGAAAAATCAGAAGGAAACCTTCAAATAATTGATTTTGATGCCCATGTCGCTCCAACGCTGTTCGTACTCGGTAACAATATTTTCGGGGCGGTTTTCGGCGGTGAGGTCACGGCTGATATCCAGAATCGTACCGCCTACCTGCTCCACACTCTCCAAGCCAAACTCAAAAAATCCGACATTATCGGTCTTCATCTCCAGCACAGCATCGGGCTTCAATAAATACTTATAGATGTTCAAAAAGGCAGGGCCGTCCAGCCGACGAGCCGCATGGCGGGCCTTGGGCCACGGATCGGAGAAGTTCAGATAGATGCCGCTGGCGCAATTTTCGGCAAATACCTCACTCATTTTTGCGGCATCCACCGACATAAACCGGATGTTGTTCAGTACATATTCCTGCGCCTTTTCCATCGCCAGCACCAGCACATCGGGCACACGCTCTACGCCCACAAACAAACGGTCGGGATGCCGCTTGGCCTGTTCACACAAAAAACGTCCCTTGCCGCAACCGACTTCCAGATACAGCGGCGCTTCTCGGTCAAAGATATCCTTCGCGCACAGCCCGCTTTTCTCGCCGATCTCAAACAGATACTCCCCCGCCTTTTCCATCCGAGGGATCAGGTTTTTCTTTTTTCTCATTCGCATAAGTAAATGCCTCCCGAAATGTCTGCTCCTATTATAGCCGCATTTCGGGAGGTTGTCAAATCAAACCGTCAGTGTTCCGTCATCCGTTTCAATGAGAATTTGGATCATTTCCTCAATGCCCGTCTTAGCATTGACATAGACCAGCACGTGCTTACCCTCTGCCGTTTCGGTCACAAACTCATGACAAAGCACCTCGTTCTTGCCGTCGGTCGGGATAATGGCCACATTACGGCTGATGATATGCAGATTGGCATTGACCTTTTCCTGCGCCTGCTCGGCACTAAGCACCACGCCCGTATCCCGATCGGTGCGGTGCGCCATCAGATACCCGTACGCCTCATATCCGCAAATATCCCCTGTTTCCAAACAAACCGACACCTTGATCAGATCGGGATACACCGTCACGCCATCTTGTGAATAGGCGAAATTCATGGTGATCTCGCCGTCTTTCTTCATATAATAACTCTGGCGCATACCGGTAATGCCCATTTTCGCAAAGAATTCCTGTGCTTTGTTCATGGCATCGCCAACGCTCAGCCCCGTTGTCACCCGCTCACGGCTATCAGTCATTTCCATTAAATAGCCGCCCTGTTTGGTAACACTGGCCGTTCTGGTTTCCACTTCAAAGGTCCACGCCCGAATCTTACCGTCGATCTCCCCAATGCGGTTGATCTTCTCCATCGGCACACTCAGCCATTGTGACAGGCGCGCCTTGGCCTCATCCTCGGTAATCTCGGCCGCTCCCGCCAACAATACCGGCTCCATCTTTTCAATATGATCGGAGAACGGCCCGTCATAGATGAGTTCGGGATACTCGCTCACCTGCTCCCGCACGCTGGCCCATTCACTCCCCGCCAGATCGGCATCCACACCATCCAAAGATACCATATTCTTAAAGGAAATTTCCCCGTTATCCACCGCCGCGCGCAGGCTTCCGACATAATTAGCCAACTGCGCCGCCGCAAAGGCAAGCGAGCGCATATTCTCCGCCTCATTCTCAGCCGCCGCCTCCCCTTTCATGACTCGGGAAGACACATAATAGGCATAATCACCCGCTTTGGACAAAAATTCCGACACCTCATACAGCCCCTCTTCATGCTCGGGCATGCCCTCCAGTGCCGCCTTGGCCTCACCCGTCTCTCGCCAGATCTGATTGGCCATACGCACGATCTGGTAATCACTGCCGGCATACTGTCCCTTTTCAAAAGCCGTTTCTATATTATACAGATGCTCGGACAGATCGGCAAAGTTGCGGGCATATTCGTTTTGTTCACTGATCTTATATTGCCCCGCCTGTTGCGTCTTGTAAATGCTGTAACCGCCGAGCGCCACAACCGCCGCCGCCAAAAAGGATACGATACGTACAAAAGTTCTTTTCTTTATTATCATGGAAAACACCATCCTTCTCCAGCAGTATTTCCCATTTTTATACTTTTATACAAAAAAGGCCGCGTTTGCGGCCTTTTGTTCAACGAAGAAATCCCACTTTCCGATACACCTTGTTGAGGGTACGATAGGCCGCTTTCGCCGCCCGCTCGGCACCGATCTGGAAGATGTGATCCAAATAGTCTTTATCTTTGAGTATTTCATGATATCGTTCGCGAATGGGACGTAGCTCCTCAATAACCGCCTCAGCCACCGCCACCTTAAAGTCGCCGTAGCCCTTACCCTCAAACTCGGCGGTAATGGCATCGAGCGATTGACCGGTCACTGCACTGTAAATAGTCATCAGATTATTGATGCCATCCTTGCCCTCGGCATAGCAGACCCGTGCATCCGAATCGGTCACGGCACGCTTAAATTTGCGCATAATATCATCGGGCGTATCCAGTACGGCCACGTACCCGTTGGCATTGGAGTCGCTCTTGCTCATCTTCTTGGTCGGCTCCTGCAAACTCATGATGCGAGCCCCCACCTTGGCTATGTACGGATCGGGCACCTTGAACACCGGATTTTCCTGCCCGTATACGCCATTAAAACGCTGAGCAATGTCACGGGCCAACTCCAGATGCTGCTTCTGATCCTCACCCACCGGCACCAGATCGGTCTGATACAATAAAATATCAGCCGCCATCAGTACGGGATAGGTAAATAACCCGGCATTGATGTTGTCGGCATAACGGGTGCTCTTGTCCTTAAATTGAGTCATGCGCGACAGTTCTCCAAACATGGTGTAGCAGTTGAGCACCCACGCCAGTTCCGCGTGCGCCGAAACCTGACTTTGCAAAAACAGAACGTTCTTTTCCGGATCCAACCCGCAAGCCAATAACAACGCCATCGTTTCCTTGCAACGGGCGCGAAGTTTTGCCGGCTCCTGCCGTACCGTAATGGCGTGCAAATCGACAACCGAATAATAGCAGTTGTAGTCGTCAGCCAATTTGCTCCAGTTCTTTACCGCCCCCAGATAGTTGCCCAGCGTGATCAAGCCGCTGGGCTGAATGCCCGAAAATATGATCTTCTTGTTCTCGTCCATGGTCTAATTTACCCTTCTTCGCTCTCATTTCTCATTTGCCGTTCCTGCCATTGTTGCATGGTGATCAACACCTTGCGAGGCTTACTGCCCTCGTACGGACCGACAATATTCATACTCTCCATCTCATCCACAATGCGTGCCGCACGGGAATATCCGAGCTTCAACCTGCGCTGCAACAACGACACCGAAGCCAAACCCGCTTCGATCACGACCTCAACCGCCGCCGGCAACATATCGTCATACCCATCGCCATCCACATCGGTCTTACTGCCGCCTTCACTCGCCGCCTGCGTCTCGGCCGCATTCTTTTCAATCTGATCAATCACGTCCTGATCATAATTGCTTGCATATTTACCCTTAACAAAATCAGTGACCGCCTTGATCTCACCATCGCTGACAAAGCATCCCTGCAAACGCAAGGCCTTACTCCGCCCGATCGGTTGGTAAAGCATATCACCTTTACCCAATAATTTCTCAGCGCCGGGGGCATCCAGAATAATACGGGAATCGACTTGGCTACCCACTGCAAAAGCAATACGGGACGGGATATTCGCCTTAATCGTACCGGTGATAACGTCCACCGAAGGCCGCTGTGTCGCTACGATCAGGTGCATACCGGCCGCACGCGCCATCTGCGCTAAACGGCAGATCGCTTCTTCTACCTCATGGGGCGCGCACATCATGACGTCAGCCAACTCATCGATTACGATCAAGATATTCGACATCGGCTTCTCGCCTTTGGCCACCGCCTGCTCGTTATAGGAATGTATATTCCGAGAACCGGTCTCCGAGAACAACTTGTAACGGTTGAGCATCTCGCCCACCGCCCACTTAAGAGCTCCTGCCGCCTTTTTCGGATCGCTGACCACAGGGCTGATCAGGTGCGGAATGCCGTTGTATACATCCAATTCGACCTGTTTGGGGTCGATCATGATCATCTTCACTTCATCGGGACGGGCTTTGTACAAAATACTGGTCAGCATTGTGTTGATGCAAACCGATTTACCCGAACCGGTCGTACCCGCAATCAGCAGGTGCGGCATGGCCGCCAGATCGCAGGTAATGGTATTGCCCGCAATATCCATACCCAGCGCTGTTGTCAACTTGCTCTTGGAATTGCGAAAATCGGCGGTGGAGAGCATACGACGGATACTGATGGGAGAAGTCTCCTTATTGGCCACCTCAACACCAATGGTTCCCTTACCGGGGATGGGCGCCTCAATGCGCACGTTGGCCGCCTTAAGCGCCAGCGCCAGATCATCCGACAAGGTATTGAACTTACTGATACGCACACCCTTACCCGGCGTCAGTTCATAACGGGTCACCGACGGACCGCGGCTGATGTTGACCACCTTGGCTTCCACATTAAAGTTTCCTAACGTTTCCACCAGCAACCGCGCCGTTGCCCGCAGTTCGCTCTCATTGACCCGATTGCTGTCGGGCGAATCCGCCTTGAGCAGATTCAGATCCGGCAACACGTAATTGGCATACAGGTCTTCCTTCTTTTCCTGTTGCGCCATCTCTTCCGATAACTGTTGCTCCATCTGCAGCATCTGCTTCTCGGTCATCTTCTTATCGGCCTCGATGCGCTCCTCGGTCGTTTCATGCACCGTCACCGTTTCTATGGACAGATCATCCTTATCCAATGCCTTTAGCACCTGTTCGGTGTCCACCTTAGGCTTGTCCTCGCGTACCGTAACGGGGATATCCAGTTCTTTGCCCCGCCGCTTCTTGCCGGTATCCTGAATCTCTGCCACATCGGCAAAGGCATCTTCAGCCGCTTCTTTACGCGCCTGCTTCTTGTCATGCACTTCAGCTTTACGGGCGGCCCGTTCTTCGGCCGACGGCATTTGCGGCAACGCCTCTTTTACCGTATCGGCAATCTCCTCTGCCGTATAGGGGAATAATTTATCTTTAAGCCATACAAAAGCAAAACCTACCGAGCCGCACAGAGCCAACACCAAGGCAAAACCCAGCACCAATGCCGCTCCGATCACCGACAGGTAGCGATAGGGCAAAAAGGCGAGCAAGCCGCCAAGCACGCCGCCCGATGCCGCAGACTGCGCACCGGTGAACAACCGCTCCACAAACAGGAAGAAATCGGCGCCTTCGTAGACCGCCGCCTGTTTGGTGAAAATATGTATAAACGCCGAAAACAGAATCAACGCCACCGCAAACAACCAGATGCGCACGCCTGTCTTTTTGTCGTTGCCTTGCACCAGTTTGCAAATGGCCGACACCAACAGATAAACAGGCAGAATATAGGCACCCACACCCAATAAACCACGCATCAGCATGGTGAGCAGGTTGCCGAAATCACCAACCGCACCGAACAACGCCAGCAACATCAGAACCGCAAGCAGGATCAGACTCCAAAGCCCGATCAACCGCCCGCTACCGGAAGATTGTCTGCGCCGTTTTCTTGTTTGTGTTGTCTTCTTTCTTGCCGCCATACGATCCATCCTTTATTTTGTTACGATCGCGTATACGATCGCCAGAATGCCTGCCGACGCACAGTAGTAGGCAAAGGCACCGAATTTATCCTTTTTCACAACCAGTTCTACCAGTTTGATCGCCAGATATCCCGACACGGCCGCCACCAGCATACCGACCAAATAGGGACCGATCTCCACCGTAGGGAGCAGTTCAATGGCATCGCCCACCTTCAAAACCGCACTGCCGACAATGGCCGGTAACGACAGAATAAAGGAATATTCCACCGCCTGCTTGCGGTCAAACCCGCGTAACAGCCCCGCCGTAATGGTCGAACCCGAACGGGAAATACCGGGCACCAGCGCCAGACATTGGAACAGGCCCACAACGATCGAATCCTTAACCGTCAGTTTCTCGCCCGTCTTACCTACCCGACCGCTCTTGGCATATTTGCGGGTGATGTAGTCGGCCAAGGTCAGCAAAAATGCCGTAACCAAAAGCGCCACACCCACCAACAACAACGAGGAGAACAATGCTTCGATCTGATCGGATATGAGCACAAAAGGAATCAGCAGACAGGTAGAAAGGATCATCAGAATCAACAACTTCTCATCCGCCTGTATGGTCTTCCATGAAAATTTACCCGTAAAGATGTTGCGGATAATACGGCCTGCCGCACAGATCAACCGCCAGATCAAGCCATGGAAAGCCACTACAACGGCAATCAGGGTTGCCACGTGAAGCAATACAACGATCAACTGGTTTTCCGATGCGTTTTCCGAAAGCCCAAATAAATTCTGAAAAATCACCAAGTGCCCCGAACTGGATACCGGTAAAAACTCACACAATCCCTGCACCAATCCCAGCACGATCGCTTCTATGTAACTCATGCCACGCCTCCTCAAAAATGCTTAACTTATATTATAGCATATCTTTTACAAAAATGCCACAGAAATTAAACATTATTTTTTTTACGATTGGCACGTTCCATAAAACGGTCCGCATCAATAATAAAGCGCTTATGCTCGCCCCGTCCAATGATGCCCGCCTGATCCCGACACTCTACGGCAAAGGTCAGTTCCCTCCCGTTGATGCCCGTCAGTTCGCAGGTGCATACCACCTGCCCATCCAATGGCGTGGCGCTCTCATGGCTGATGTTCACCATCGTGCCCACCGTAGACTGCCCATGCTCCAACGAATCCTGCACGCATAGATAGCAGGTCTTTTCCATCAATAACAGCATAGCGGGAGTCGCAAAAACATCCAATCCCCCGCTGCCCAGCATACGGGCGGTATTGTGCTCGGTCACCGTTTCTTTTTGCAGTGCTTTCATTCCTACTGTCAGCATATCATTTCTCCTGAGTTTTTTATTAGTATATCACGAACGAAAGCAATCTTCAATCACTTTCCCGAACTTTTGAAGATCAAAGCAAATAAATAACCAAACACGATGACCGTAGTAATGCCGGCGGCCGCCGCCGTCAGCCCGCCCGTGATCACACCCATGATTCCGTGGGCATCCACCGCTTCTTTAACCCCGTTGGCCAGCACATATCCAAATCCCGTCAGCGGCACCGTCGCCCCCGCTCCGCCGAAAGCAACTACCTTATCATATATGCCGACGGCCGTTAATCCAACCCCCGCCACAACATAAGAAACTAAGATTCGAGCGGGAGTCAGTTTGGTAAAATCAATCAATAATTGGGCAATCACACACAAAACGCCGCCCGTCAAAAAAGCACGTAAAAACTCCATTTTATTCTCCCCTCACCATTTCCAGCAGATGACAGATCCCGGGAATACTCTCCCCCTGTTGCGAACTGGTCGTGCTCATCAGCGCACCTGTAGCACAAAACAACATGCGCTTGTAAATCCCTTTCTGCATCTGAGGCAGAAGATGCCCGCATAATACCGAAGCACTGCACCCGCACCCCGATCCGCCGGCATGCACATCCTGCCGCTCCCGATCGTAAATCAGCAATCCGCAATCGGTATAATGATCCCCCATATTATAGCCGTTACGCCCCATCAGATCCACCAGAATATCATAGCCGACCTTACCCAAGTCACCCGTCACGATCAAATCATAATCCTGCGGTGTTGTCTTGGTATCCTCAAAAAAATGCTGCAAAGTATCAGCTGCCGCAGGGGCCATGGCGGCACCCATATTGTTAGCATCCTTGATCCCTAAATCAACAATGCGCCCCGCCGTCAGTTTGGTGATCTGCGCCGCCCCGATTTTAGGCTCAGTCCCTAAAATAGCACAGCCCGCCGCCGTAGCCGTCCATTGCGCCGACGGCGTGCGCTGACCGCCGTACTCCAACGGGTTGCGAAATTGGCGCTCGGCCGTCGCAAAATGAGACGAGGTGACCGCCGCCACATGCGAGGCAAAACCGCCCGACACCAGAAAAGAACCCAGCATCAAGGACTCCGCCATGGTCGAGCAAGCCCCGTATAAACCAAAGAAGGCGCGCCCGCTCTCCCGCAAGCCGAAACTGCTGCTGATGCATTGATTGAGCAGATCGCCCGCCAAAATATAGTCGATATCATTGGCCGCCAGATTGGCCTTGTTGAGGGCGCACAGATACACCTCTCTTTGCATCTTGCTTTCGGCCTTTTCCCAGCTTTCCTCGCCGAATCGGTCGTCTTCCAATACTATATCAAACCAGCCGCCCAGCGGCCCGTCTTCCTCCTTTACCCCGCCGATGGCGGCCGAGGTTTCTACGGTCACCGGATTAGAAAGAGTAACCGTCCAACCGTTGCGTTTTGGCATAATTCTCCGTCCTTTTTTCAAAATTTTCTGCATTTATTATGTGTTTTTTGCTTCAAATTATGCCGTTTTTGCCTCAAAAACAGCGAAAAACCCGCCGAAAACCGACGGGTTTTGCCCTAAAAAACCTGAAAAAGAAAATAAATCAGTCCATAAATGACGCTTGCGACTATGCCGTAGACGATGACCGGACCGGCGATGACAAACATCTTGGCCGCCACGCCAAGAACCAGCCCTTCTGCTGCTGTCAACATAGGACACAGTATTTACATTCGATCTTTCATGTTGTATAATTAATGTAAATCTAATTGCGGAGGCTAATGCTATGAAAGTAATAAATCATTCCGATCCGGATGCCGGTTTTCCCTATATCGCCTATATGCCCGAGAACATAAGCGAACATCCTGCGTTAATCGTTCAACTGCACGGCGCCGGTGAACGTGGAAGTGGTAATGCTGATTTGGACAAGGTTTTAATACACGGCTTTTCACATATTGTAAACGATGACAATCTTAAAGACTGCATCCTCATAATGCCACAATGTCCGCAAGATTCTTTTTGGGTAGCAAAGATAGAACGCCTAAAATCCTTTGTTGAGAATATTGTAAATATCTATTCTGTCAATATAGATAGAATTTATCTTTGCGGTTTAAGTATGGGTGGTTTTGGAACTTGGTATACTGCGATGGCGTATCCCGAATTATTCGCAGCGATTGCACCTTGTTGCGGCGGCGGAATGGCATGGAACGCAGGTGTACTAAAAATGCCGATCTGGACTTTTCACGGAAAAGAGGATACAGTAGTATCCCCTAACCAGACACTCGAAATGATTGAGAAATTGAAAGACATTAATCCAAATTTCAAATACACATTATATGATGGTGTAGGACACGATTCTTGGACAAAAGCATTTTCCGAAGAATTACTCGAGTGGCTTTTAGTCCAACATAAATAACGGAAAAGGCTTGCAAAATGCAAGCCTTTTTGTCATAACATTTGCATTATCCAATAAATCAGGCCATAAATGACGCTTGCGACTATGCCGTAGACGATGACCGGACCGGCGATCACGAACATCTTGGCCGCCACACCAAGAACCAGCCCTTCCGTCTTAAACTCCATGGCCGGCGAGACCACCGAGTTGGCAAAGCCGCTGATGGGCACCACACTGCCGGCACCCGCGTATTTGGCCAACTTGTCATACAACCCCAAGCCGGTAAACAAAGCACCTAAAAAGACAATGGTGCAGGATGCGATAGTGTAGCCCATTTTCTGTTCAAAGCCTTGCGCGATAATGAAGTTGGTAATCAACTGCCCGATCACGCAAATGCCGCCGCCCACCAGAAAGGCCAGGATGCAATTTTTCCAGGTCGGCGAGGACGGTGTTTTGCTTTTTGCCAGTTTATCGTAACTTTTTCGATCCATAAAAAAATCCTCTCCTCTACCGTTAGTATGAGAGGAAAGGATAAAAATATACTTTTAATCAAAAGCAAATCCAAAATAGGCAGGCTTAGGCATCTCCTCAAAAAAGAGCCCCATGGCAAACGGAATATTTCCGTTTGGTATGCGAAATTCACCGGTTTTACAACCCAGCGCCCCGACAATGCCCGATGCCGTTTCGGGATTGCCCAACAGTTCCAGCCCGATCAAGACTTCTCCCTCTTTGCGGGCAGCTAACACAAAGTCGCTACCACGGTAGAACTGCGCCTGCCGTTCCAGAAAATCAAGGTTCTCTCCCTCTTGGATGACGCCGCCTTGCGGCAAGAATTGCCGACGAAGTACGGCATATTCGTTCTTATCGATCGGCATACATTCGATATATCCCGCTACCGTGACCGACAGTTGCCCGATTTGAGTACAGGGTTCATACCCCATACCGGCATACAGGTTCACAAGCCCTTTATTCCCCGGCACCAGCATCGCCCCTGCATATCCTTGCTCACGAAGCAGACGGTGGGTATCCTCCATCAAACGATGGCACAACCCTTGCCCCCGATGGGCTTTTGCCGTGGCCACGGCGTAGATATAGGCGATCTTCTTTTCCCTATATTGGCAATCCAACCAATAGAGGGCGGCGACCGTTTTGCCGTCGATCTCTATGCTGTTGGAACGCTCGTGCGCATAGGCGGTAGCCGAGAAAATGTCCAGAAACTCGTCAGTATCCCCAAAAGCCTCTTTCCACAAGTGGCGCCGATCAATATTCATAGCAATCCTCCAACAGGCAAGCCCATTGCTTTTCGACCATATGATGAGGGTTGTAACTGAGTTTGGCCTTGCGCAATCCCTCGATTCCTAAGTCTTCCTCTCGATTCAGGAAGCGGATATGCGGTAGCGTTTCCCGAATATGACGGGCAAAATAGCAGTTGATGGCGGCGTAAGCGCCGTCGACATCCCATCTCGCCTTTTCAAACTGAACATCAACCGTATCGTCTGACAGTTTACTGCCCATGGTAATCGCCAACACCCGATCCCCGTCCCGCAGTAAGAGCCCTAACATATCCAATTCCCGAAAATGGCGCATGGTCTTGGCGATGGCCGCCTTTTCCATATGAAAGTCACTCTGGGGATTTTCAGCCGTGCGGTCGGCATACCATTGTTCGATCATATTCTCCACCAAGGGCATGTTTTCCTCGTTGATCGGCTCGATCACACAATCGGGATGCGCCGCCTCAAATCGATGCAGATGGTTACGTTTCTGATGGTATTTTCTCCCCTTAAGGTCAGCCAGATCATCAATGGCATAGACATAATCATGGGAATCCCGATCGTGGTGAAAACGAAATCGCTGAGGGTACAAGTCTTCCAATTCCTGCCGATCCTGCTCGCAAAGCCCAACCAAGCGGCAAGCAATACCTCGCTCCTTGGCGTCGGCAATGATGGCATCCAACACCGCCTTTTTATCGCCCTGTCCCGCAGGAAAGGCATAGACACTGCGACGGTTGAACTGTGAAAAGATGGCTAAGTGATCGTCCACGATAGCGGCGTTTTGCCGCCCCCACGCATACAGGTTGGCAAACGAGTAGCCGCATCCCCGTTCCCGCCCGTCCTGCAGATAGGATTCGTATAATTTCTTTTTTTCTATGGTTATGAGGGTATAATTAATCATTTTTCCAACTCCTGCCTTTTTGTCTGTATCCATTATAAAAAAATTGTCTGTTTTTGTCAATCAGATCCGCGTGTCCCACAGCCCGCAAAAGCTGTCGATCGGGTCCTTTCCCTTAAAGGCAGACGGGCCTGCTAACAGGCAATCGACCAAGGCATCCAGCGTATCGGGTTTGGAATCGTAGGCATTGATATAGGTTCGTAATTGCGGGACATCAGCCAGCATGGTAGGCGCATTGACACTAATACCGACAACCGGCAATTCAAACACATACCAGGGAATCTCACCACCGCCCTTGGACATACCGAAACTGGGGCGGCCGTTGGCCACATCGAACAGCGTAATGACCAGATCCTGCTCACTCTTAAATTCCGCAATGGCATTCTTGCCCGCAAAGTACAAATTCAAGGTAGGCTTTTCGCCGTTGGCTGCCATCTGTTTCATTTTATCCATGGGGCTGACGTAGATAAAGGCGTCAAAGCCTTTTTCCACCAGTCGGTCCCGCAATTCTTCGGCGGGTGTTTTTTTCTTCTGTCCTTCTCCCGACAACATCCCGATCAGCAGATCCATGGCTCCGGCGGCACCTTTAATAGGCACGATCATAATGCGCCGATATTTCTGCGGTGTCAACGGTAAAACCGCCTCATCCTTATATTTGACCAGCGTAATGCAGTCTTTGCTGATTTGCGTTGCCACCTCATGGATCGGTTTTACGTCGACAGGCACCGACATCGGCAATCCCTTATGAAGTCCCATATGCGCTTTCAAGCCGAGGATGCGCATAAGCGCTTCGTTCATACGGTCTTGGCTGATTATGCCGGTTTGATACGCCTCCAGCATGGTGGCAAAATCCTCTTGCGGGTCGTTAAAAAAGAGGAACATATCGCATCCGGCATTGATACTGGCGGGTAACATTTCCTTTCGAGGCATACGGTTGGTCATGGCTACCATGTGGCTGGCATCGGTAACCACCATGCCATTAAATCCCAGTTTTTCCCGCAGCAGTCCCGTCATGATCTCAGGGCAAAGGGTAGCCGGTAACATCTCATCGTCCCGGATATGGGGATTTACTTGTCGCATATAAGCCGGCATCATGATATGCCCGCCCATAAAGGCTTCGACGTCGGCTTCGATCAACGTTTTATACACCTTGCCGAAAGTATCCATCCACTCCTGCTCGTTTAATGGGTTGATATTGTTAGATAAATGGGCATCCCGAAAGTCGATGCCGTTACCGGGAAAATGCTTGGCAGCACAGGCATAGCCCTCAACTTGGTGAGCACCCTCCACATAGGCCCGACTCATGGACGCCACCCGTTCGGGATCGTTGCCGAAAGCACGGGTGACCACCTCGGTGTTTTCCCAGTTATAATGAATATCACATACGGGAGAAAACGCCATATTGCAACCGAGTGCCGCCGCCTCCCGATTGGACAGTTCGCCCAAGGCTTTGGCATACTCGACCTTACCCGTGGCGCCGATCTTAATCCCCGAACCGATATAGGTGCCGTCCTGTGCCGCACCGTTACCGCCCATCTCGGTATTGCAGGCAATCAATAACGGGATCTTTGCATATTTTTGCAGGATCTCGTTTTGTTTTTTGACTGCCTCCCCTTTCATGGGGTTATACCGACAGCCGCCCAGATGGTATTTCTCCATCAATTCCTTCAAATATTCCTCACTCGTATCGGCCGTCAGTTGGAAAAACAACTGCCCGACCTTTTCCTCGTCGCTCATGGCGGCCATGGTCCGTTCGACCCATGCCACATCTTCATCCGTTAAATAATACGGTCTGCTCTTGAGATCTACCATGCTATTCTCCTCGTATTCCTAAATTCTCATGAAAGGCTTTTATTTGTTGTGCCTCGTATTCCGTGTATCGCCCCGAAACCAACCGTCCCAAGGCATGATTAACAAACTCTGCCCAACTTTCCGACTCCTTCCCTGCCACAATCGGGAAGAACCACACTCCGTTTTCCTTGGCCGCCCGTTCATCACCCAAGGCATCGCCGCACATTAAGGTGCGATGGACGGCATACCCTCTGTCAAGCAGAGAAGCTATACACTCCGTCTTTTTGCCCGAATCCTGCGTCATGGTATATTTGACATAGGGCATTAGTCCGAAACGGGTCCATTCTTCGGTAATCGCCGCCCGATTGGCGCTGGACACGATGGCGATATCGGCTACCTGTGCCGCTTCCCGCAAGGCATCCTTTACTCCGTCAAAGGCTCGGATGGGCAATTCCTGAATCTCACGGTTTACCTGCTGACTCCACGCCAGCGCTTTTTGCAAACAGGGACCGTTTTGCTTCTCGATCTCGGTCATCAACGCCCGCTCGGATAGTTCCTTGCTGTGCTCCACCCAGGCTTCCAATGCCTCGATGCCGTCAATAGGCACATACGTTTGATGAATTTGCCGCAGAGCGATCGCCAGCCCCTGAAACCGATTGATGCCGCGGGTCGCCGTATACAGATTGGTTTGATTCCATGCCTGCAAGATCGGTTGTTCGTACTGCTGCAAGTTCCACTGCTTTACAAGGCAAGGGCCAAAGGCTTGGGTGTGTTTGACCGTCATCGAGTCGATGGCGCATCCATCACTGTCGATACCGATCAAAAACGGCTTATTGTCCATGCTCGTCCAGCTCCCGATTCATGTGGGCCAATGTCTTTTTATCCAAATTATAAATAAAGGCCATACCAATCAGCATCAACACCGCACCGAACAGATACAAAGACGGCACCAGATAGCGGATATTGCGTGCCACCTCGGGCAACTGGTTGCCTTCATTGGCTCCGACATAACCCAGTGCGACCATAACCAGCAACACCAAGGACGGACCGAAGCCCTGCGCCAGTTTACGGAAAAAGGAGTGGAGCGAATAGACCGTCCCCTCTTCATGCGCGCCTGTTTTCCAACGGTTATAGTCGATCGCATCTCCCATGAGCGACCAACTGACGGTGGAGAAGATGCCGATCCCTAAACTGTTGATTAGCTGGCAGATGACATAGATGATCACACCGTTCCCGTCGGGAGTGATGGGCAAAAGCAACATAGCCACCGATGCCGCAATACTGATCAGCGCACCGACGACACTCAGTTCCTTTTTACCGAATCGGGTAACCATTTTACGGGCAAAAGGGGTAAAAACAAAGACGGGCAGTAAAGAAAACACCTGAACGATACCCGAAATACCGACATTGCGGAAATAAGACTGGAACAACACCGTCACAGCCGCTACGCTGGCCTGCACGCCGATGATCATACCCATGGCCGCCACGGTAGCGCCGACAGCGGGACGGTTCTTAATGAAATTACCAAAGGCCTTGAAAATGCTGAATTTTTCCTGACGGTTGCTTGCCCGCTGATCGGTTACGCGCACAACGGTAGTGCGGATCATGAATAAAAAGGCAAAAAAACCGATCACACCCATGATAAGCGCAGCGATAAAGGCATTTTTACCGATCAAGTTCTCATTGCTGTCGTAAATCAAAAACGGCAGGATGGCAACGGGCACCATATTACCGATCATCGACCCGACCGAACGCCACGCCGACAGGGATGCCCGATCGGCGGGATCTTTGGAGATGACCGACAACAGAGAGCCATAAGGTACGTTGGCCATGGTATAGAAAATATCCCAGACGACATACCCCACCACAAAAATTATGATCTTGATAGGCAACGAGGCTTCCCGCAAAGGCAAAAAGCATAGCGCGCCTGCCACGATCAAACCCATGGCGCCGTACAACATATAAGTCAAAAACTTATTGCGTTTGCGCACTCGACGGTCGGAGTCGACCAAGGCACCGATGATGGGGTCGGTAATCGCCGCCCACACCTGCACGATCACCAATAATAACGCATATAACTGGGAAGACATTCCCATAAACTGTGTCCAGAAGATTATTAATGTAGGGCGCAACGCAAAACTCATATTGCTTCCGATATCGCCGGCGGCATAAGAAATGCTGTCAAGTATGCCGAATTTGCGATGCCCGTCATTCTTTTTCATACAATCACCCTTTCTTGTTTGACGTTATTTTGGATTGTTTTTCTGTATTTATGAAAAGATACTTGAAATTTTGCCCATAATACAATAAAATACAAATACAAACACTAAGGAGGAAATGTATGAAAAGTTCATTCCGCTGGTACGGCGACAGCGATCCCGTCACCCTTGCCTATATCCGTCAGATTCCCGGTATGCGCTCCATCGTATCGGCCGTATACGATGTGAAGCCCGGTGAAGTGTGGCCGGAAGAAAGCATCAAGCACATTGCCGATGAATGCAAAAAAAATGGGCTGGTCTTCGATGTGGTCGAATCCATACCCGTTACCGAGGAGATCAAACTCGGCAAACCCGAGCGAGACCGTCATATCGAAAATTACTGCGAAAACATTCGCCGTTGCGCCAAGTATGGCGTCAAGTGTGTAACCTATAATTTCATGCCTGTATTTGACTGGACCCGCACCCAGCTCGACAAAGCGGGGGCCGACGGCTCAACCAGTCTGGTCATGTACTGGGATCAGATGAAAGGCTTAGATCCTCTCAAGGACGACATTCATCTCCCCGGCTGGGATGCCAGTTACACCCAAGACGAGGTGCGCGAACTGATCACCGCCTACGGTGAATTAGGCGAAGAGGGGCTTTGGGCCAACATCGAATACTTCCTCAAGAAGGTTATTCCGGTAGCGGAGGCCTGCGATGTGGTAATGGCCATTCATCCCGACGATCCCCCCTACCCCATCTTCGGTTTGCCTCGCATCATCACCTGCGAAGAGAATCTTGACCGTTTCTTGAAACTGGTCGACAGCCCCGCCAACTCGCTGTGCCTGTGCACCGGCTCGCTGGGTTGCTCACCGAAGAACGACATTCCCGCCATGGTTGCCAAATACGCCAAGATGAACCGCATCGGATTTATGCATTTGCGCAACGTTAAGATTCTGGAAGATACCAGTTTCGAGGAAACGGGACATCTGACCCAGAAAGGCAGTCTGGACATGAACGCCATCGTTAAGGCTCTGGTAGAGGCCAACTTTACCGGTTATTTCCGTCCCGATCACGGTCGCATGATCTGGGGCGAAACCGGCAAACCCGGCTACGGTCTGTACGACCGAGCACTGGGCAGCGCCTACCTCAACGGCTTGATCGAAGCCAACGGCGGCACAATCGAAGACTAAATTCAAAAAAACAGGAGGCAACTGCCTCCTGTTTTTATTTGATCTTATTTACAATAGCACTTGCTACCTGCATGGCCACGCCTTGACCGGCGCCGGCGTGTTCGGCCAATACAAAAAAGGCGATCGGCAGATCTTCATCGGCCACAAATCCGGTAAACACCGAATGGGGTGACTTCCCGTCCTGCTGCGCCGTGCCCGATTTGGCGCCCACCGCCAGACCGCCGAACCGCCATGCCCCATACTGCACATCCACGTTATTTTGCATATATTCCGAAAGCATCTGCGCCGTCTGCAAACTCATGATCTCTTGCGGTTGCCCGGCCTTTTCTGTTTTCACAGCGCCGTTGCCCAGCACCGAACTGCCGCACAAACGCATCGGCATCGCAACACCGTCATTGGCTATAGCACCCACATACCGCAGAAACGCCGCGGGATTTACCGTATCCAGATGCTGACCGATACCCGACCAGGCCAGTTGCGCATCCGCTCCATCGTCCACCGCGATCGCACCCACCGCCGTTTCCTGCCAATCGACGGTAGCCGCCGTTGTCAGCCCGACCCGTTCGGCCGTTGCGATCAGTTTTTCTTTGCCGATCGCCACCGCCAGTTCCCCAAAGGCACAGTTGCAGGAATTGGCAAAGGCCTGCTTGACATTTTGCTTGCCGTGTACGCCCGAACAGGTGATCACTTCCCCACCGATCTCGCATTGACCTGTGCAGGTAAAGGTCATTTTCTGCCAGTCGGACAGGTTTTCAATCGCCGCCTGCAGGGTTACGATCTTATAAACCGAACCGGGGGTATACACGGCCGATAAAAATCGGTTCAGATACATACCCTCACCCGAATGATCGGGTACCGCTGTCGGGTCAAAATTCGAAGCACTGACCATGGCGTAGATCTCACCCGTTCGGTAATTGATCACGCCCACTGCGCCGTCATAGTTACCAAGCGCCTTGGCCGCCACGGCACACAATTGTGCATCCAGATTCAATAACAGGGTTCGCCCGCCGTTGACATAGCGGTATACCCCGCCGAAATATCCGAAATCGATCCATTTTTCTCGATATTGGTGAATAACACCGCTGCCGATATTGCCCTGCAAATCCCCAATGGCATGCACCACCGCGCGGCGCACCGTAGCATCCTCATGCCATGTCACCGGATCGCCCTGCGACGAAAAGAGAAGCACGCCATTGCGATCGGTAATACACAGATCATCCAAAACTCCGTTGGTATACAGGTGCGGATTACGGGTCTGCGTGGCCCATGTCCGCCCCTGCGTTGCATATTCAAAGAGGAAAAAGCCCACGCCGCCAAGCAACAGCGCCGCCAGCACCAAAGCCACGACACTGCGACGGAATAACTTGTTCATTGACGCACCCCCCGTCGCTTCTGCGATACCTGCTTGATAGCAAAGCTGGCCCCCGGCCGCACATCGGCCGCCTTAATAAAGGCTAATAGCCCCCACGCACATAGCATGCTCGATCCGCCGTTGGATACAAAGGGGAAGGTCACGCCCGTCAGAGGCAGAATATCCACACTGCCGCCAACGTTGAGCAGCGTCTGTACCAACATCATGCAAACCGCCGAGCAGGAAGCGATGGTGTAAAAGGTCGACCGCCCGCACGCCGCCTGCTTGAAGGTAAATACCGCCATGAGCACGATCACCGATACGGTACATGCCGCCACCAAAATACCCCACTCTTCACATAGCATTCCGAACACCAGATCGGTATCGGCCGCCGCCACGTACCGTAGCCAGCCCCGTCCGATCCCCAGTCCCAGCACACCGCCCGATGCGGCACAGGCCAACACCCGCGTCTGCTGATACCCTAATGAGTCGGCATACGCCCACACGTTGCGCCACGCCTTGAACCGATTGAGTACGTATGGCCGGAATTTCAGCACCATCAAGGCGCCCAGCCCCGCCGACGCCGTACCCAGCACCACGGCCGATAACTGCCCCGACCGCAAAAAGGCCACCGCCAAAAAGGTGACGAAAAAGATCAAAGCCGTACCAAAATCATTCATTAAAGCCAATAATCCTACACACGCGCCACTAAACAGAATATAGAGGAAAAGATTACGCTTGGTCAACAACCGATCCAAAGTCGCCGCTCCCGCGTAGACAAAACAGATCTTGCTCAGTTCCGACGGCTGAATCGACATCCCCCCGACAAACAGCCAGTTGCGCGCCCCGTTAATGGTCTCGGCAAACAGGAAGGTGAGCAATAACAACCCGATCCCTACCGCCGACATCACCCAGCGCATCACCTGCGAGCGTTTCAGATCCCGCAAACACCAACCGACAAACAGGAATAACAATACCCCCATCACAAACGCCGCAAACTGCTTGAGTAGGCTGTAAGGCGCCGCGCTGGCCGCCGTACAGAATCCCAGATTGACCAGCAGAAACGCCAAGCTCTCGATCTCAAACCCACTCCGATGGATCATGCGCATCAGCCCGTAATAGCCCCACATCACCGCAAGAACCCCGCCGAACATCGTCAGCAACAAATACGGATTGATGCGAGCATTCACCAATAACGCCAACAGGCATAATAAAGAAAACAAACTCAAAAATATCTGCGTGATCAAGGGGGCTACGACCACCGAAGCCCCTTGCGGTGCCTGACAGTCATCCATCACCTCGGTTGCCGTCGGCGCCACCAACGTCAATTCCACTCCGCCCACCGTGATCCGATCTCCGAACTTGATCTGCTTTTGTTTGTCGATCAACTTCCCGTTGACCAATACGCCGCCCTTGGACTCGGTATCATAAATGTACCATATCCCCTTTTGCCGACGGGTCAAAACCGCGTGCTGACGGGACACCTGCGGCATATTTATACGCACGTCAGCACTCCGCGACCGCCCCAGCAAGTTCTCCCAATGCCGAAGCGGCACATAGGTATCGTTGGGGAATTTCAGATAGCCCCACAACTCCTGATCCCGCCCCCGAAGCAAGGAGTAGGCACATCGCCCCACAATAAAAATCAGCACAGCCGGCATCACCCAGCGCAATACCCCATTAACGGTATCAGCAAACGCTGGGTTAACCGAAAGATAGGCTTCCTCCGATGAGAAGGCCGCCATGATCCAATTGTATATGTCCCGTATATTCATATCTTCATTATACCATCTTTTTCTCCATCGTGCAATCCCATCTGTTTTTTGAACGATTTGCTAATTTTTTGAACGAACCGATATTGCGATCCGCGT
>JAZNYQ010000074.1:0-1980 GCA_045594545.1 Eubacteriales bacterium
TCAATCACAGCCAGATCGTTTTCCTGCGGAGTGAAGGTGACCCGATCGCCGACGGTAATAATGGTTTTTTCCTTGCGAAAAAGGCCGCCTGGGTTACTTTCCTACACCACCCCGCCCCCCGCAACGTTATAAAAGCCGCCGAGGCTTCGGGTTACCAAGCCTTCCATCGGTTATTCCTCCGCATCATCGGGGGTAGGTTCTGCGCTGGGATTGGGACCCTTGGAAATGATCAGCAGGATCTCGCGACCCTCTTCCACCTCTGTGCCGTGCGGGATCGACTGGTTGACCACCACGCCGGCCTTGTAGGTGTCGCTGTATTCCTCGTCGATGATCTGATAGGTGAGGTTGGCGGCCGAGAGGAGCATGATCGCGGTATTCTTATCCTGACCGATGCACTCGGGCACATCAACCTTTACCGTGTCGCTGCCGGTCGATACATAAATAAAGAGGGTTTTTCCCTCGCTGATCTCTTCATCAGCGGCGGGCATGGTGCTAATGACGTGATTCTCCGGTACATCGTCGTTTTTCTGCTTAATGATCTGGTATTCGATGCCCAGTTTATCGAGGACAGCGGTGGCGCTTTCCAGTTCGCTTTCCACGATATTGGGTACGGTGACTGTTTTAGAGCCGAGGGATACTTTTACGATCACCTCGGTACCTGACTGCACCTGCGTGCCGCCGGCGATCGACTGCTCAAAGATATACCCCTCGTCATAATCGGCGTTGTATTCTTCTTTGGCGGTAATGGTAATATCACTGACCGCGGGATCTTTTTCCACAGTCGAGTAGAGTTTACCGACAAAGTTGGGTACCTCAATGGTCGAGGCCGAGGAAGAGGCGCCGCCGCCACCGCCGCCGGCAAAGAAGAGCACGACGATCAGAGCGATGACGACAAGCCCTGCGCCGATACCCGAGAACAGGGCGATAATATTATTTTTAGTCCAGAATTTTTCCTTCTTTTCGGGGGTAGTCGTTACTTCTCCGGTGGGAAGGTCTTCTTCCAGATCGTAGTCAAACACCACCGAATCATCAGCAAGCACCTTTTTCAGATCGGTGATCATGTCCGCGGCGCTGGGATAGCGGTTGTCGGGGGTCTTCATCATCGAGCGCATAACGATCTGCTCAAGTCCCTCGGGAATGGAACGGTTGATCGAGCGGGGACGGGTGGCCGCCGACTGAATCTGCTTGATGGCCACATTAACGGGGGTATCGCCGTCGAAGGGCATCTCACCCGTGAGCATTTCATAGAGCATAACGCCGATGGAATAGATATCGCTTCTCTCGTCGGTATGCTCGCCCCGTGCCTGTTCGGGGGAGATGTAGTAGACGGTGCCGATGGCCTTGTCGGTCATGGTCACCGTTTCAAACTTATTGATGCGGGCGATGCCGAAGTCCATGACCTTGATGATGCCGTCGTTTAAGATCATGATATTCTGCGGCTTGATATCCCGATGGATGACGCCGCGCTCGTGGGCGTGCTGGAGAGCCGATAGGATCTGCGCGGTCACCTTAATGGCAATATTGGCGGGAATGATCTTCTGAGAACGGATGAAGTCTTTGAGGGTAATGCCGTCGACATATTCCATAACGATATATTGCAGATTGCCCTCAAAATCGAAGTCGATCACGCTGACGATGTTGCGATGGCGCAACATGGAAATGGCGCGGGACTCATTGAGAAAACGGCGGCGGAACTGTTCGTCCGACACGAATTCCTCTTTGAGGATCTTCACGGCCACGGTATTGCCCGTTACGCGGTCGGTGGCGCGGTAGACGATGGCCATGCCGCCGCTGCCAAGTCGGAGGCCAAGCGGTCTTAGGAAGACAATGGGTCTTACCAACCCCTCGGCCCACAGACCGACATGCCTACGATCCCACTTGTCCGTCCGACCCGAATTCCTCTTTGAGGATCTTCCCGGCCACGGTATTGCCCGTTACGCGGTCGGTGGCGCGGTAGACGATGGCCATGCCGCCGCTGCC
>JAZNYQ010000075.1:0-2573 GCA_045594545.1 Eubacteriales bacterium
GACTTGGTAAGACCGCCATTTTCAAGGGTGACTGGAAATATGATGAAAACGATAAGAGCGTTGTGATCTGGACGCTTAACTCCAAGCATACCGATTCGCTGACCGAACTGCTGACCTTCAGCGGGAATTTCAGATGGAACAGCAGTGCCCGATGCGCCTTCGTTATCAGCGATGCGAATGCCGATTATTATTGCCCGTACCGCTCGATGCGTATCAACGGCATTACCGACCAAAGTGGGGTGCATCATCTGGTTGCCAACTACAGCACTACCGATAGTATGATGACGCAGATGGACATCACCGTGGGTTATGAATTGCCGGTTATCACTCCGGAAAAGGATCAGAAGATCGAATATTACACCGATTATTTAACTTACATTCTTGTTGCCGCCGGCCTGGCGCTGGCCTTCGTGGTCGTTGCTGTTGTCGTCGTGATAAGCAAGAAGAAAGAACGCTAAAGGGGGAGGGAATATCATGAAAACGATGCGTTATATCATAGCCTTTGTGCTGGCCTGCGGCTTGCTTTTGGGGCTGCCCTTTGCCGCACAGGCAGAGGATTCCGACTTCCTCACTCTGGACCGTGTGGTCCAGATCAGCGATACGGAGCTCATTCTGGAGTTCTCGGAACCGGTTGTGCTCAACAAATTCCAGTCCAACCGCGGTCCCTTCGGCGCCATCCGTTATGTCGATGCTTACAGCGCGGTTGGTTACGCCGTGAACAAATACAATGTCAACGGCGATGCGTTGCAGTGGAACGGTCAGTATTCGTACATTAACGAAGACCACTCCAAACTGCTCTGGACCATGACGATGAACCGCCTCGGTTGCAACACCATCTCGCAGGTGGCCAACATCACCAATGAAGATGCGGTTCGTTCGATTGAAAAGAACAAGTTGACCCTGTGCTTTGTGCTCGAAGAAGTTCCTTTTGATACCAAGGCACTTGCGGCCGACGGTAAGATCGATAACGTAACGACTGAAGACGGGAGCAAATACCTGATTCCGAATAAGCCCAACGGTTGGGAAAGTTGCATCATGGAAATTGTACCGGATTTCAATTATCCCATCGATCGAAGCCAGTTTGTCGGTGTCAGTTCGGCGGCCCAGAACTGGGACTTTGATGTCATTTTCAAGGGCGACGGTCCGGCCGTAGAAGAAACGGTCGAGCCTGATGTTGAGATCGTAAAGGTCCTCAAGAATGATCCCAAGACGATTGCTCTGATCTTTGGCGCAGACCTTGTTGTGGCCATTCTTGCGGCCGTGGTCGTTATCTTGGTACTTAAGAAGAAAAAAGGAAAGGCGGCGTAAATGATGAAAAAGATATTTCCAGCACTCTTAGCTCTGCTTATGATCCTTTCGTTGGCGGCCTGCGGCGGGCCTTCCGTACCGGTCGAGGCTACCGCTGCCGAGACCGCTAAGGCGTGGATGAACGAGCAGATCAAGAATAACACGCTGGTCAGCTTTACTTATGATGGAAAGGCCTATGCCGACCATATTAAAGACTGGAAAAAAACGGTAAAAGAAACCGACGACGGCTGGGATGTTACCTACGAAAAAGACGGGTTGGCTCTCGCAATCGATATTGCCTATAATGAGAAGCACGCGTCTCTCGAGTGGGTCGGTCAGTGGAGCAACAACGGATCGGGTAACTCCAAGGTGATCGCCGATATTTTGATGCTCGACTCCGATTTCGAGGTAGCGGATGCTACCATGACCACAGCGGTCTGCGGCGGTCAGAACGATATTGCCGACTTCCAACCGGAATCTTCTAAACTGGAAGACGGGAAGGCGGTTCGTAAATCCAATACCGGCGGCCGTTCCACCCAGAACGCTTGGCCCTATTTCGATCTGGTAGATGCCGAGGGCACGCACGGAATTATGATGGCCATCGGCTGGACGGGTAACTGGAAGAGCGGCTTTATCAAAAACGGTGATATCGTACGGGTAGAAGCGGGCATGCAGACCACCAACTATTATATGGAGGCCGGAGAGAGCCTGCGCACGCCCAGGATCGTGCTCCAGTTCTTCAAGGGCGATCAGGATGCCGGCCATAACGCTTGGCGTCAGTTGGTTCTGGAAGAGTATAGCCCGACTGACATCCATACCGGTGAGAATATGCGTCATGCCTTTATCACCATCAACACGTGGGGTGGTCGCGGCAGTGACAGTCTGCTGGATACCATGAATCAGGCTAAGGCAAGCGGGCAGTACTTTGAATATCAGTGGATCGATGCCGGTTGGTACGGTGACCACGTATTTGAAAGTACCTATGATCCCTATTGGCGAACCAATCTGGGTAACTGGTATTACAACCCCGGCTATCCCAACGGATTTAAGGATATTGACGCTTGGCATGAGGAGAACGGCACCGGATTTCTGGTGTGGTTTGAGCCGGGCCGTGTGACCAAGGGCACCGATCTGCCCACCGAACATCCCGAATTCTTCCTCCCTGAATCGGAAAACAATAAAACTTCATTCCTGCATTTCGATTTCGGTAATACCGAGGCTTGTGATTACATGATCGATCTGGTGATCGGCTTCCTCGACGATATGGGTTGCGATTTCTACCGTCA
>JAZNYQ010000076.1:0-6147 GCA_045594545.1 Eubacteriales bacterium
ACAAACAGCCGAAGAATGCGGCTTTACCGATGCCTGCAACCTCATCCGCACCTTCAAACGCACATTCGGCCAAACCCCCAAACAATACCTCTCCCAAGCATAAAAAGACACCGGAAAAACTCCGGTGTCTTTTCTTTAGAAATTCAAAGCGGTGGTGGGGATGACGGCGATCTGGCGCTTGCCGTTCATGGTGGTGTCGAAACTGATGGCCTTGCCGCCGTCGATGAAGCGGGCGTGCAGGTCGCAGCGGGTATCGCCGTTTGCCGGCATCGAACTCAGGCAGCGGAAAAGTTCCCGTGAGGTGCCTGTTTTCATATTGTAGGCCATCAAGTAGCGGTAGCCGTCAATGGGGTAGCCGTCACCGATGACATAGTCGCATCCCTGAGTGACGTTGCAATGGATGTCGGTATTATGCTTCTCGTGGAAATAGGGCATATCCATCTTCTCAAAACTGCCGTCGGTCATGTTGATGCAGTACATATTGGCGTTTGAGGGAATCCACAGCCAGTCCTCTTTGGTGGGCTCGGCGCCGCAATGGGCAATCAGATGGTTGTCATCCAGCCACACATAGTGGGAAACATAGGTCTTCTCAAGAATGGTTTTGACGGTTCCGTCTAAGTCGCCGACCATTAACGAGGTTTTCCAACCGGCCTTGGGTTGAGCGGGATCTCGGAAATTACGAACGAGCATACAGTAGCGGGTCGAGTCGGTATTAAAGGTAATGTGGTTGACGAGAATTTTATCGCTTTCGGTAAAGCCGCCGACCCTACCTAACGTGGGGTAATCGACCAGCATGTTGGATGTTCCGCTTTCCATATCCACCAGATATACGCCGTCGTCGGTCGGCCAGTTAACATCGGCATTTTTATCTTTGCATCCGGCATAGCCGTAGCCGGGACGGAAATCGTAGATGCGCCCGAAGTCAACCGAAAGTCCCCATTTCCCATTGGGGGAGATGCAGGCGGTAGGCATATCCGTATGATTCTTTTCGCCCGTTTTGATGTTGTGAGTCGTAGTGACACAGTTGCCGTCGATAAACTCGTTGTAATAGACAGTATCTGCTTCATAAGGGTGCCACTGCAACATGGCGGTTTGCTGATGGTTCCATGCCGTGGTAGTGGCAAAGCAGGTAAATACCTTATCTTTAACATAGCCGATCTCAGCCACATCGTCTGCCGTGGGCAGGGTGTGCATTTCGGGGATGCGGATGGTCAGGTGGCGGCCGTTGGAGTAGGCGCGCATATCATAGTAACCAAATAGGTAATGAAACCCGTCATCAGGGGTGATGATTTCGGCGTGATCGTAATATTCACTAATAAACATATGCGTTCTCCTTTACAGGGTGATGCCGTTTTTGAAGATGGCAATATCTTCATATCCGTAGGTTTCGCCGCGGGTGATCTTTCCCTCGGCCGTTTGGATACACAGATCAAACAGGTCTTGCCCGACAGCGGCGATGTTGCCGCCTAAGGCAACACCGGCATTGAAATCGATCCAATGTTTCTTGTTTTCATACAAAGGAGTATTGGTGGCCACTTTAATGGTGGGAACCGGACCGCAAAGGGGGGTGCCGCGACCCGTAGTGAAAAGGATCATATGGGCGCCCGAGGCGGCCAAGGTGGTAACGGCCACCATATCATTGCCGGGACCGTTGACCATATACAGGCCACTCCCGCTTGGTTGTTCACCGAAATTGAGAGCGCCGCACAGAGGCAAGCGGCCGGCCTTTTGTACGCAACCGAGGGACTTTTCTTCCAAGGTAGAGATGCCGCCTGCGATGTTGCCGGGGGAGGGGTTATCGGCAATGCCCTCGCCGTGATCAAGAAAATACTGACGGAAGGCCTGAATCATACGGGCTGTTTGATCAAAGGCTTCACGGTTGGCGCTTCGAGCTAAAAGTACTTGCTCAGCGCCAAAGACCTCGGGGATCTCGCTCATGAGGATGGTAGCATCATACTCGTAGAATTCATCAGCGGCCGATCCGACCACGGGATTGGCGGTGATGCCGCTGTAGGCATCACTGCCGCCGCACTTGACGGCAATGCGCAGTTTGGAATAAGGGACGGGGGTACGGGTATCCTTGTCTATAATGGCTTGCAACTCCTGCAGGATAGCCAGACCGTCTTCCATTTCATTGTTGGAATCCTGGGTATTGAGGAAGCGAATGCGCTCCTCGTCGATCTCGCCTAAAAATTCGCGGAATTTTTCAATGCCGTTGTTTTCGCAACCCAGACCCACTACCAGTACGCCGCCGGCGTTGGGGTGTTTGACCAAGCCGCGCAGGACCTTCATGGTGGTGGCATGGTCGCCACCCAACTGGGAACAACCGTAAGGATGGCACAGCGCTTTGGCTCCGCTTTTTTCAGCAAGTTTACGGGCGATACCGTTGACACAGCCCACCGTCGGCACGATCCACAGTTCGTTGCGGATGCCGACATCGCCGTTTTGGCGCAGATGGCCCATAAAGGTGTTCTGCTTTACATGTTTGCGAGGATGGGTAAACGGCGTGTAGTCCCAAGAGGCTTGCCCCTCGAGGTTGGAGCGGAGGTTTGAGGGATCGACCTTTTCTCCGATCGCGATGTTGCGGGTGGCGTGCCCGATGGGGAAGCCGTATTTAATGATGTTTTCGCCCTGTGCAATGGCAGAGAGGGCGTATTTTTGTTTGTCCTCGCGGACCTCGACATTATCGAGAGGATGTAATTGCATGAGAGAGCACCTCTTTCATATCGCTCAGATCCTGTCCCCAGAAATCGGTGTTGGCCAAAATATCATCGATGAAGTGGGTACGGATAAATTCGATGGCAGCCGGATCGTCGTTCGGCGTGCCGATGCGGTAAAATTCCAGCAGGCGGGCAAAGCCGTACATCAGATTTTTAGGATAGGTGCCGAAGCGCTTCTTGTATTCGAGGATGGAAGGCAGGACACGAACCTTGAATTTACTGATGGAATTTAAGGAGATAGAGGACAGATAATGTTTGATATAGGGATTGGAAAAACGGGTTAGCACGTCGTTGGCATAACTGACCAATTCTTCCTTGGGCAGATCGAGGGTGGGAATGATCTCCTCAAACAGACAGGCATGGATAAAGGAGCACATGGCATCATCGTCCATGCAGTCCTTGACGGTTTCCAGTCCCGACAGCAGGGCGTGGGGCACCATGGAAGTGTGAGCGCCGTTAAGCAGGCGAACTTTACGGGTGCGGTAGCGCTCCAGTGCATCCTTGGTAATGATGACATTGAGTCCCGCCTTAGAGAAGGGGAGTTCCGATTCGAGATCGTAGTCGGTTTCAATGACCCACAGATGGAAAAACTCGGAAGTATTGATGAGTTTATCCTCATAATCCAGTTCGATCTTTTCGTCCTTGGGGTAGCCGGTATTGATGCGATCGACCAAGGTATTGCAGAAGATATTTTCTTCCTCGATCCAGCGGATGAAGCCACCGTCGAGCCGCCACAGATCGCAATATTGAAGAATGGCTTTTTTCAGATTGTCGCCGTTGCGGTCGATCAACTCGCAGGGGAGCATGATCAGTCCCGACAGGTTGGCCTGATAGCGGTGGAGCAGGAACAGGGTCAACTTGGCGGGGAAGGAGATGTTCGGTGCGTTTTGCATGGCATCGGTATCGGTAAAGACGATGCCGGCTTCGGTGGTATTGGACACGACAAAGCGCAGATCAGGATTTTCGGCCAACTTCAGATAGGCATCATAATCTTTGAAGGGGTTGATGCAACGGTCGATGACATCGATTTTGGAAACTTCAACGCCCTCGGCGCCGCGGATGATGTGGGTATAGACGCCGTTTTGAGCATTAAGCAGGTCGCCCATGCCCTGCGGGATGGGTTGAACGACGGCAACTTTGGCATCGAGCAGGCCGGCGTGATTCATTTTGTGGATCATCCAGTCGACAAAGCCACGCAGAAAGCCGCCTTCTCCGAATTGGACAAATTGTACTTTACTCATTTTCATTTTCCTCTGCAAAAGTCTTAAATAGATTCTTTACGGCAAAATAGGCTTGTTTGGGGCGGCGGTACTCATTAAGCAGTCCCTTATTGTTATAATGGCGGGCGCGGTTGAGCCCTGTTTGCGGGCAGGTGCGGATGTCGCAGAACTGCCAGATGTAATAGCCGACCACCCAAGGATCCTCACGGAAGGCGGTAAGGGCTTCGGTCAGTAGGTTTGCCTGATATTCTTCTGTCCATTTCAGGTCATCAAAAGTATGGTGACCGTAGATGGCGGCGGCGCCGAATTCGCTTACGATAATCGGTTTGGGAGCAATATGTAATTCTTCCAGACGATTGCGGATCAGGGTCAGGGTCAACTCTCTCCATTGGTCGCGATTGCCGCTGTACCAGCCGTCGTAGCGGTTGAGGCAAATGATATCGCAGATATCCAGACAGGTGCAAACCTCAATGCGGTTGCAGGCGTAGGTAACCAAACGATTGCCGCCGTTTTCTTTCAAGAAGGGATAGAGGCGTTGCGCTAAGGCTCGCACTTCGGGGAACTGGCTGGGGTTTTCGTTGAACATGCCCCAGATAATAATAGAGGGATGGTTGTAGTAGGCGCGTACCATTTCGCGATGCATTTCCATGGCGCGCTCATTCAGCAAACGGCCGGCCAGCATTTGCTGGGTGTAGCCGTTGCCCCACATGGGAATTTCACTCCAGAAGGTAAGACCGCATTCGTCCAGCATATCCACAAAGATGCGGGAGTTGGGGTAGTGAGAGCCACGGATCGAGTTGGCATTCATATGGGTAATGATATCAATATCTCGCTTCATGAGGGCGGCGGGGAAGGCAAAGCCAAAGTCGGTATTCTCTTCATGACGGTTTACGCCGCGTACCTCAAAGGGGCGGTTATTTAATAACAACTGCATTCCCTTGACCTCGATCCGGCGCAGACCGGTGCGGTCGAGCAGGTCATCGGTGTCGGTCAAAACGGCAATATCGTAAAGGTTGGGGCTTTCCGTATCCCAAAGCCGCACATCTGCAATAGTGAAGTCAGCCGTGGTGAGTGTATGGGTTTGGTGTGCACCCAATGTCAGTTCTTGGGTATAGACGGTCTTTCCGTCAAAGACAAAACTGACAGGAGCGGTTACCTCATTCTCGTCGGCATTATAGATTTCCGCGACAAAGTGGGCGGTGGCTGTTTTTAAGTCGTCGGAGAGGGTATAATGCAGGTGATTGTAAAGCGGGCAAAGACCTGATAATTCCTCAATGCTGACACTGCGGGAGATGCCGCCGTAATGCCACCAGTCGGTAAAGGCTTGAGGGATCGATTGATCGTCAAAGGTGTTATCGGCGCGCACGGTAAGGGTGTGCTTGCCTGAGGAAACGGCATTGGCAATCAGTTCAAATTCACAGAAGCCGCCGTAATGGCTGCCGAGCTTGATGCCGTCGAGCCACACATCGGCTTGTGTCAGAACCGCTTCAAAGACAAAACGCAGAGTACCGCCCTTGGTGTAGAATGTTTTTTCATACCAAGCGGCTCCCTCATATTCGAGCAAGCCCATGGTGGTGTTCCAAACAGAGGGAACGATTGTGGTATCGGTGGTGGGGAGTTGTGTACACCAGCCCTGAATCTCGCCGATATTTTCGGGATCGGTCAGAATACGCCAGGTGCCGTCCAGAGAGTGGACAGTACGGATTATGTGATCGTCAAATTGTCTTTTCATATGAGCCTCCATAGTTTTTGATAATTTTATTATATAGAATAAATACGCGGATCGCAATATCGGTTCGTTCAAAAAATTAGCAAATCGTTCAAAAAACAGATGGGATTGCACGATGGAGAAAAAGATGGTATAATGAAGATATGAATATACGGGACATATACAACTGGATCATGGTTGCCTTCTCATCGGAGGAAGCTTATCTTTCGGTTAACCCAGCGTTTGCCGATACCGTCAATGGGGTATTGCGCTGGGTGATGCCGGCTGTGCTGATTTTTATTGTGGGGCGGTGCGCCTATTCCTTGTTTCGGGGCAGAGATCAGGAGTTGTGGGGCTATCTGAAATTCCCCAACGATACCTATGTGCCGCTTCGGCATTGGGAGAACTTGCTGGGGCGGTCACGGAGCGCCGATGTGCGCATAAATATGCCGCAGGTGTCCCGTCAGCACGCGGTTTTGACCCGTCGGCAAAAGGGGAT
>JAZNYQ010000077.1:0-18782 GCA_045594545.1 Eubacteriales bacterium
CGGCCGCCAAGCCAAAGGCCGCCAATGCCGCAAGAGCCAACACCGCCACAAACGGCGTCAATAACAATAACCACAGCACCTTATCCGGCACACCGGACAAAATTAACAGCGCGGCATAGGGAATCAGGGAAAACAACATGGCCGCTTCCGAATACGGAACCAATAAGAAACAGAGAATGTCAAGCCCATCCACAAAATTCTTTTTCATGCGGATGCAGGCATCCTTCCACAGTTTACGGAAACATTGCACGCCGCCCACTTCCCAACGGCGGAACTGAGAGAAGAAAAAGCGGGGCTTGGTCGGCTGTTCGTCATAAAATTTTGCATCCTGAATGACGCCGATCTTATATCCTTTCATACGAGCCATACAGGAAAATTCGCCGTCTTCGGTCATCGTTGAGGTCTGCCACCCATTCCGTAAAATCTCCCGACGGACGGCAAAGCCTGTCCCATAGATCATACAAGACATCCCGTTACTGCACCGCACAGCATTATACATGCGCATGATCAACGACCAGAAAATATCATAGCATCCGCTAACCACCGAATCAAACGGGTTCTTAGCGGTACGCCAACCGCTGACCACATCCAATCCGGCATGCAATCCACCGCTCATTTTCTTAAGAAAATCGGGCGGCAACAGGTTGTCGGCATCGATCACCAGATAGGCATCAAACGCTTCGCCGTAGGTTTGGTTGACATGATCGGTGAGTGCTTCAAGGGCAAAGCCCTTGCCTTTGTGCGTTTGGTCAAAGCGCTCCAACACTTCACAACCACGGTCCCGCGCCACCTGTGCGGTATTATCCTCACAGTTATCCGCGATACAGAATATCTTATACTTATCTTTGGGATATTCTTGTTCTTCGATTGAATCGATCAATTTTCCGATAACTTCTGCTTCATTACGGGCGCAGATAAGCACGGCAAAGGCATGCGGATCCCCTTCCCTACGCTTAGGCTTGCGCAACGGCAACAAGCCACGGACACCGTGAATGACCTGCCACGCCATGGGGGGCAACCAAATCAGCCCCAGAACGACCAGCAAAACGGTACAGATGATCGGGAGTACCTGATACAGAAAAATCTCCATATTTCATCCCCTTTTTGTTTGTGAGACCAGTATACCATATTTTGCGCATTTTGTCGAGCCGTTATTTGCATACCCGCCATGGTTTATGAAAAAATAACAATGAGGTGAATCTTATGAAGAAAAAACGTGTCAACCTGCCGCCTCGTGAGGCACCCTACGAAACCTATGCGCTGGCCGACAAAAAGCGGGAAACGCCTTGGGGGACGACCATTCCCACCGAGAGTGCCGTTGATCACATGCGGGACTGGAGCGAGGAAAACAAGCAGTAAAAAAGGGATCCGTATGGATCCCTTTTTACTGTTTAATATTTCTGAACTTCCAGATTGCTGATCAGGTTGTCATCGGTTTCGATGGTGACGGCCTTCTTCAGTTCCTCATATTTGGTCTGATAGGCTTCCTGCAGCAACGTAGTACGGACCTCGGTCTGCCAGCGAAGCAGATCGTCGCCGACAAAGTAGATAATATGGGTACCGTAATCGGTATCGACTAAGCCGGTATCGCCGCTCATACGAGCCTCATCGAAGCACCAGTCGTGAAAGGTTTCGACCATCTGACCGGGATACACACCCTGATACAGACCGCCATTATAATAATTGCTGTCCTCGGTATAGCGCATGGCCAACTCAGCAAAGGACTGTTCGGACTTGTCGCCCTTCTGCCACTGGTCATAATATTTTTGAGCCGTCTTGCGAGCCTGTTCGGCGGTAACAGAGCCTTCCACCACGCTAACAAGCAGGTGCCGGACACTGACGGTTTCTTCTTCCTGCAGATACTTAGCCTTATCGAGCATATACACGGTATAGGTCTTAGCACTCTCGTCATGCACGACCTTGGTATTGCCTACCTTGGTAGCATCGTTAAAGAGCCACTCGCTGCCCTCATTATCCTTGGTGTAAGTGCCGGCCGTGGTCTTATGGGTATCGACATTGATTTCGGCCTTCTCTTCCCCTTCCTTGGGCTCCTCGGCAATCGACTCAAGATATGCCTTCAGTTCAGCCTTGAAATCACCGGCGGCGGCCAATTTATCGGCCTGCTTCTTCGCGTCATCCTTGGAGACAGCGCCCTCTTTGAGGGTTTCGCCCTCAGCAGGCACTTCATAGGTAAAGGCGTAGCTGTAATAATCCACTTTCAAAACATTGAGAGGATTCTTCTCGTAGTATTCCTCGATCTTCTCCTTGTCCGGCATCAGATCGTTTTCAACGGCCAACTGGTACTTGGTAGCCAGCAGGGACAGTTCCATACAATCCTTAACGTCCTGCTCGTTGACGCCTTGGGCATAGCGACCGACATTGGCATACGAAACCTTAGCACGCTCGGCTACGACTGTTTTCTCAGCATCGGTCAGTTCCACACCGTTCGCCTTAGCATTCTCGCACAAAACCAAGAGATTCTCCACATTATCCTTAGCGGCATCGGCAAAATACTGGAACCATGTGATGCTTTGATTATCGGCATCGGTGGTATACTGCTCCTTCAGAGGTTTCGATGTATCCAGACCGGTATACTGGAGATAGTCGCCGTAGGTATTGAGGTAGTTGGCATACTGGCTGAAGATGAGATAGCTCATCATGCTGCCGTTGATGGCATAATTTTCGGTCTTCATCACCGTTTGTCCTCGCTGGACGGCACCCGAATTGCGGTAGACGTTGACGCCGATCATGGCACCAATACCGATCAGGAGCACAACCACGGTGGCGATGGCCACGATGAAGTTGATTCTCTGCTGTTTCTTTTTGGCTTGCTCACGCTCGATCTGCACGGCCTTTTTCTCCGCATAGTTGGCGCGGCTTCTTGCACCTTTTCCCATAGTACTTAAGTTCCTTTCTCTTTTGGGTTTAATTTATTATAACGGATTCTATAACGCTTTGTGTGACGAGTTTCTGAATTATTCCAATTTCAGTTGCTGTGAAGTATCATTTTCGCCCAATAATTTCGGTGCGGCGGGCAGGGATTTGGAGCGATACAGGTGCTCCTTATTCAATCTTCCCTTTTCATATTCTTCTACCGCCAGAACCGCCTGCTTTTTCCCCAAGGTAATGACATTCGTGCCCTGCGATGAACGCAACTGTTTATAGGGCATGAGCGCCGAGCTTACCACCAAAGCACGACCGGCGTCGGTCACGATCATATACTCGGCATCGGTCTTTGTGGTAAAGAAGGCAATCGGTGTCAGCTTCTCACAATAGGCTTTAAGCAATTTTTTTCGATTATTCTTGGTAGCAAAAGAGGTCAGATCGGTCTTGATCGCGCGACCGCCCTCATAGAAGATGATGAGTTTTTCCGAATAATCATAGGTAACGGCCGTATACAGCACCCTTTCGTCAGGATCCATCTTCAAGACGCCGGGCAGATAGTCGCCAAGCACGGAAGCTTTACTGTCATTAAAATCATAGACGTGGGCTTTATAAGCCTGACATTTATCGGTAAAGACGATCAGTTCGGCTTTATTGCTGGCCTCGACCGAGCGAGCCAAACTGTCACCCTCTTTGAATTTCTGCTCACCGCCCATACGCAAAGACAGCGGGGTGATCTTTTTGAAATAGCCCTCTTTACTAAAGAACAGCGTAACCGGGTAGTCCTCGATCTCCTGATTTTCTACATACTGGACCACCTCGTCCTCAAACAAGATCGAGGAACGACGGGGGCGGCCGTATTTATCGGCGATCCGATTGAGATCCTTGATCATCATGCGGCGGAATTTCGCCTTGCTTTCCAGCAGTCCTTCGATCTCGGCAATCTCTTTTTGCAGAGTTTCCACTTCCTGTAATTTATTAAGGATATACTCTCGGTTCAAGTGTCTTAATTTGATCTCGGCAATAAACTCGGCCTGTACCTTATCGATGCCGAACTCGATCATCAAATTGGGGACAACTTCGTTCTCCGCTTCAGTCTGGCGAATAATACGGATCACTTCGTCGATATCGAGCAGGATCTTCTTCATCGCTTCAAGCAGATGCAGACGGTCTTTCTTGACGTTCATATCGAAATACAAACGGCGTTTGACACACTCGGTACGGTAAGCTGTCCACTCTTCCAATATCTCACGCACGCCCATGACACGGGGCATACCGGCGATGAGGATATTGAAGTTACAACCAAAACTGTCTTCCAACGGAGTCAGTTTATACAGTTTGGTCATCAACTGGTCGGGATCGGTGCCGCGGCGCAGTTCGATCTGGATCTTCAGACCGTTTTTATCGGTCAGATCCTTAATGTCGGAGATCTCCTTGAGTTTGCCGGCCTTGTAAAGCTCAGCCACTTTATCCACAATGATCTCCACCGAAGTGGTATAGGGGATCTCGGTGATCTCGATGACGTTCTGTTTTTTATCATAGGTATACTTGGCACGGATGCGGAAGGAGCCGCGACCGGTATTATAGATATTACGCATCTGTTCATGCGACAGAATGATCTGACCGCCCGTAGAAAAATCGGGGGCCAACAAGGTGGTCATAATATCATGGTCAGGATTTTCGATCAAGGCCGCCGTCGTGCGGCAGACCTCGGCCAAGTTAAAGGAGCAGATGTTACTGGCCATACCGACGGCGATACCCATATTGGCATTGACCAACACGTTGGGGAAGGTCGTCGGGAACAGGGTCGGCTCCTGCATCTGCCCGTCATAACTGTCAACAAAGTCAACCGTGTCCTTATCCATGTCGGCGAACAGTTCGGCGCAGAACGGGTCGAGTTTGCATTCGGTATATCGGGAGGCGGCATAGGCCATATCCCGTGAATAGTGCTTACCGAAGTTACCTTTGGACTCGATAAAGGGATAGAGCAACGCCTCGTGACCACGGGACAGACGCACCAAGGTATCGTAAATAGCCTGGTCGCCGTGGGGGTTGAGTTTCATGGTTTGACCGACGACATTGGCCGACTTGGTCAGTTCCCCTTTAAGCAGACCCATTTTATACATGGTATAGAGCAATTTGCGGTGAGATGGCTTAAAGCCGTCGATCTCGGGGATGGCACGGGAGATGATCACGCTCATGGCGTAGGGCATATAGTTCTCGCGTAGGGTGTCGGTGATCCGTTGTTCCATATAATTCGTTTCCATCTTCACCCTCCTTTACGAGATATCGGCCATGTCGATATAGAGCGAGCCGTATTCTTTGATATAATCTTTTCGTCCTTGCAGATCATCGCCCAGCAGCACGTCGAACATACGAGCCGTTTCGGCGGCATCGGCGGGGGTGACGCGGATGAGGCGGCGGGTTTCGGGGTTCATGGTGGTCTGCCACATCATTTCGGGTTCGTTCTCACCCAAACCTTTTGACCGTTGGATCTTGACTTTTTTGCCGTCGAGCTTGGCAAGCAGATCGGCTTTCGCCTTATCGTCAAAGGCGAAATAGGTATCTTTTCCGCAGGTGATCTCATACAGCGGGGTTTCAGCAATATAAACATAGCCCTCACGGATCAGCGTAGGCATAAGCCGATAGAACATGGTTAAGATCAAGGCACGGATCTGGTAGCCGTCAACATCGGCATCGGTACATATGATAATGCGTTTATAGCGCAGGGCGTTCAGGTCAAACAACGACATATCCTTGCCGGCCTTACCCTTGATCTCAACGCCGCAACCCATGACCTTGACCAGATCGGTAATGATCTCGCTTTTGAAGATTTTATCGATATCGGTTTTCAAACAGTTGAGGATCTTACCGCGCACCGGCATGATGGCCTGAAAACGGGCATCTCTTCCCTGTTTACAGGAGCCCAGAGCCGAGTCGCCCTCTACGATATACAGTTCCCTCTCCTCGGGCTTTTTAGACGCGCAATCGACGAATTTGGCGATACGGTTGGTCATATCCACCGTGCCCTGCACCTTCTTCTTATAGTCGGTACGGGCATGGTCGGCCTTTTCGCGGGAGCGCTTATTGATGAGCACCTGATCGGCGATCCGATCAGCCTGCGCCTTGTTCTCCACAAAATAGATCTGCAGAGCCGATTTGAGATACTCGGTCATGGCCTCTTGAATAAACTTATTATTGATCGCCTTTTTCGTTTGGTTTTCATATGAGGTCAAGGTTGAGAAACAGTTGGACACCAAAGCCAAGCAATCCTGCACATCGACAAACTTGATCTGGCTTTCATTCTTATTATATTTGCCCTGTTGTTTGAGATAGGCGTTGATGGCCGACACGAAGGCACTTTGCACCGCCTTATCGGGGGCACCGCCGTGCTCCAAATAGGAACTGTTATGGTAATACTCCAATTTCTGGCGCAGAGCCGAGAAGGCAAAAACGACCTGTATCTTTAATTTATATTCGGGCTTGTCCTCCCGATCGCGGCCTTGACGGTCGGCCGTCAGATTCTGAATTTCGGTGATATTGGTATCCCCCAGAAACTCGGCCATATAATCGACCGGACCGTTGGGATAACAGAATTCCTGCTCACTGAAGGAACCGTTCTCTTCCTGCCAGCGCAGGACAAACTTGACACCGGCGTTGGTAACGGCCTGACGGCGCATGGTTTCCTCAAAGAAGGACCGCGGAATGACAATATCGGTAAATACCTTTTTATCGGGCTTAAAGCGGGTCTTGGTACCGGTGGAGCGATAGCGCTTGGGCTCCTTGGACAGCCCGCCGATATTTTTACCGGCCTCGAAGTGCAGGCTATACTCGAACCCGTCACGGTGTACCGTAACGTCCATATACTCACTGGCATACTGGGTGGCACAGGCGCCCAGACCGTTCAGTCCCAAGGAATACTCGTAATTTTCGCCCGAGGCGGTATCGTACTTGCCGCCGGCGTACAACTCGCAATAGACCAGTTCCCAGTTGAACCGTTTTTCTTTTTCATTATAATCGACGGGGCAGCCGCGGCCAAAGTCCTCCACCTCAACCGAATGGTCACCGTAATAGGTGACTACGATGCGATCCCCGTGCCCTTCACGGGCTTCGTCGATCGAGTTAGACAGGATCTCAAAGACGGCGTGTTGGCATCCTTCCAGACCGTCCGAGCCAAACATGACTCCCGGCCGTTTGCGGACACGCTCCTCGTCTTTGAGCATGGATATGCTTTCGTTTCCGTATTCTCTCTTTTTAGCCATATCAATTTCCTTTTCTTCACAGATACATTTATTATATAAAATTTTTTCATTAAATACAAGGGATATTTTTCTAATCGATAAAAGGTATACTTTTTTTACAAAAAACCATTGCATAACTGGGAAAAGAGTGTTAAAATCTATACTGTATGATTATGTCATAATAATTTCAATATAGGAGGATTTCCAATGGCAAGGACAATGAAAACCATGGATGGTAACAATGCCGCCGCTCATGTAGCATACGCCTTTACCGACGTAGCCGGCATTTATCCCATCACCCCCTCATCGGTCATGGCTGAACACGTAGACGAGTGGTCGGCGAATGGTCGTGAAAACATCTTCGGACAGCAGGTTAAGGTTGCTGAAATGCAGAGTGAGGCCGGCGCTGCCGGTACCGTACACGGCTCTCTGGCCGCCGGTGCTCTGACCACTACCTTTACCGCTTCTCAAGGTCTGCTTTTGATGATCCCGAACATGTACAAGATCGCAGGCGAACTGCTCCCCGGCGTAATCCACTGCTCGGCTCGTGCACTCGCTTCTCATGCGCTCTCCATCTTCGGTGACCATCAGGACGTTATGGCCTGCCGTCAGACCGGCTTTGCTATGCTGGCCTCGACCAACCCTCAGGAAGTTATGGACCTCGGTGCCGTGGCTCACATGGCCGCCATCAAGGGTCGCGTTCCCTTCCTGCATTTCTTCGACGGTTTCCGCACCTCCCACGAGATCCAGAAGATCGAGACTTGGGACTATGCCGACCTGAAGGAAATGGTAGACATGGATGCCGTTATGGCCTTCCGCAAGAACGCCCTCAATCCGGAGCGTCCGGTTCTGCGCGGTACGGCTCAGAACCCCGACATCTACTTCCAGGCTCGTGAGGCTTGCAACAAGTACTACGATGCTCTGCCCGCTATCGTGGAAGAGTACATGGCTAAGGTCAATGCCAAGACCGGCAAGGACTATCAGCTGTTCAACTACTACGGTGCTCCCGATGCCCAAACCGTTATCGTAGCCATGGGCTCGGTCAACGACACCATCGAAGAGACCATTGATTACCTCGTATCCAAGGGCGAGAAGGTCGGCCTGATCAAGGTTCGCCTCTACCGTCCGTTTGCTACCGAGAAGTTCCTGGCCGCCATCCCTGCCACCGCGAAGCGTCTGGCCGTGCTGGACCGCACCAAGGAAGCCGGTGCTATGGGCGAGCCTCTGTATCTGGATGTGGTTACTGCCGTAGCACAGGCCGGCATGAAAGTCGACGTAGTCGGCGGCCGTTACGGTTTGGGCTCCAAGGACACCACCCCCGGCGACATCATTGCCGTTTATCGCAATGCACAGTCGGCCAAGCCCAAGCGTTACTTCACCCTGTCCATCAACGATGACGTGACCAACCTGTCCCTGCCTGTTGTTGAAAATCCCGAAACCGCTCCTGCCGGCACCGTTGCCTGCAAGTTCTGGGGTCTGGGCTCTGACGGTACGGTCGGTGCCAACAAGAACTCCATCAAGATCATCGGTGACCACACCGATCAGTATGCACAGGCCTACTTCTCCTATGACTCGAAGAAGTCGGGCGGCGTTACCGTTTCTCACCTGCGTTTCGGTAAGAACCCCATTAAGTCTACCTATTTCGTAAACAAGGCTGACTTTGTGGCTTGCCATAACGCTTCCTATGTTGACAAGTACGATATTACCGAAGATCTCAAAGAAGGCGCTTCCTTCCTGCTCAACTGCGGCTGGACCGCCGAGGAACTGGAGGACAAGCTTCCCGCTAAGTTCAAGAGAGATCTGGCTACCAAGAAGGTTAACTTCTACACCATCGACGGTGTGAAGATCGCCCGTGAACTGGGTCTGGGCAACCGTATCAACATGGTTCTGCAGGCCGCTTTCTTCAACATTGCCAACATCATCCCCATTGATGATGCCGTCAAGTATATGAAGGATGCCGTGGTTAAGACCTACGGCCACAAGGGCGAAGACATCGTGAACATGAACCATGCCGCTATCGACCGTGGCGTGTCTGCCGCCGTGAAGATCGACGTTCCCGCTGCCTGGGCCGATGCCAAGGATGATGAGAAGGCCGCGGTTAAGACCGGCGCTTTGAACGGTTATGTAGACAATATCCTCGTTCCCATCAACGCTCAGCAGGGTGACAAGCTCCCCGTTTCCACCTTCGTGGATGCGGCTGACGGTACCTTCCCGCAGGGTTCTGCCGCTTATGAGAAGCGCGGCATTGCCGTGTTCGTTCCTCAGTGGATCGCTTCCAACTGCATTCAGTGCAACCAGTGCTCGCTGGTTTGCCCGCATGCCGTTATCCGTCCGGTTGTTATGAACGAAGAAGAGGCCGCTAATGCGCCTGCCGGCATGGAACTGATCAAGATGAACGGCAAGGGGTGCGAGGGCTACAAGTACGGCATCACCGTATCGCAGCTTGACTGTACCGGTTGCGGCGTTTGTGCCAATGCTTGCTTGGCCAAGGAGAAGGCTCTGGTTATGAAGCCGCTGTCCGAAGAAGTAGCCAAGCAGGAGCAGTTCAACTATGCGGTTGAAAAGGTAGCTCCCAAGTCTGAACTCTACTCCAACACGCCGAAGGGTACCCAGTTCAATCAGCCGCTGCTCGAGTTCTCGGGCGCTTGCGCCGGTTGCGGTGAGACTCCGTATGCCAAGCTGGTTACTCAGATGTTCGGCGATCGTATGTATATTGCCAACGCCACCGGTTGCTCCTCTATCTGGGGCGGTTCGGCTCCCTCTACTCCGTACACCACCAACCACAGAGGTTTCGGTCCCGCTTGGGCCAACTCGCTGTTTGAGGATAACGCGGAGTACGGTTACGGTATGTATCTGGGCGGCACACAGATCCGTGAGCGCCTGCTCGGTTACGTTAACGAGATCGAAGCCAATCCCTGCAGCGATGAAGTTGCCGCCGCTATCGCCGAGTACAAGGCTACCTATAACAAGGGCGCCGAGAATCGCGTAGCGACCGACAAGTTGATTGCCGTTCTCGAGAATTGCACTTGCTGCAAGAACAAGGAACTGGTTGATAAGATCCTTGCCGAGAAGGAATATTTGGCCAAGAAGAGCTTCTGGATCTTCGGTGGCGACGGTTGGGCTTACGATATCGGCTTCGGCGGGCTGGACCACGTACTGGCCCAGAACAAGGATGTCAATATCTTCGTCTTTGATACCGAGGTATATTCCAACACCGGCGGACAGTCTTCCAAGTCCACTCCGACCGGCGCTGTGGCTCAGTTCGCCGCTTCCGGTAAGGAGACTAAGAAGAAGAGTCTGGCTGAGATCGCTATGTCCTACGGCTATGTCTACACCGCACAGATCTGCATGGGTGACAATCCGGCTCAGTGCGTAAAGGCTCTGGCTGAGGCTGAGGCTTACAACGGCCCGTCCATCATCATTGCGTATGCTCCTTGTACCAACCACGGCATCAAGAAGGGCATGGGCTCCTCCATGCTCGAAGCCAAGGCTGCCGTAGCCGCCGGTTACTGGCATTCCTTCCGCTTCAATCCTGCCGCTAAGGCTGAGGGCAAGAATCCGTTCACTCTGGATTCGAAGGCTCCCACCGCTTCTTACAAGGACTTCCTCATGGGCGAGGTTCGTTACAACTCCCTCACCCGCTCCTTCCCGGATCGTGCCGCTGAACTGTTTGACACAGCAGAAGCCGCCGCTAAGGAACGCTATGAGCACCTCAAGAAGCTCGGCGACCTCTACAATGTAGAATAACTGAATCTTTCGTGAAGAACGGGACGGCTCTCTTGCCGTCCCGTTTATTTTATGCTATAATACACCCATAAGGAGATGCTTATGGAACAAACAATATATTTATCCCAACAGGATATTGATGAACTAATCGAAACCACTCGCCCCTTTGCCGAACTGATGATGCGCTACCGTTGCGCCATAAAAGAGGTGCAGACCAAGTTTGAGGTGCTGGACGAGGAATTTTCCATCCGCTACAACCGAAACCCCGTAGAGGCTATAAAAACGCGGCTAAAATCCCCACGCAGTATCTTCGGCAAGATGCAAAGAAATGATCTGCCCATTACGGTAGAGAATATCCGTGATCACCTTTCGGATATTGCCGGTATTCGTATTATTTGCTCCTACCCCGAGGATATTTACACGCTGTGTGATATGTTCCTGCGGCAGGACGACGTGAAACTGATTCGCAAGAAAGACTACATTGCCAACCCCAAGGAGAACGGCTACCGCAGTTTGCATCTGATCGTGGAAGTGCCCATATTCCTGACCGATGCCAAGGAATACGTGCGGGCGGAAGTACAGTTCCGCACCATTGCCATGGACTTTTGGGCATCCTTGGAGCATAAACTTAAATACAAAAAGGATATTCCCTATGCCGATGAGGTGGCGACGGAACTCAAAGACTGTGCCGAACAGATCGCCTATTTGGATCGGCGCATGGAGGCGGTACACCGCCATATTGAAGAACTGCAAAAATAAAAGGACGCTTACGCGTCCTTTTTCTTTTTCCCTAAACGGTTTTCGGTACCGTTTATCAGTCGTTTAATATTTTCGCGGTGGGTAAAGACCAGTAACAGTCCGAAGAAAAATACCGTACCCACATACATCCACACCTGCTCACTGGGCAGTTGATCGACAAAGCGCCGCAACACAAAGGCCGAGAGCGGACCGGTAACGGTGGTGGAGAGGCTGGCGATGGACATATACTTGGTGGTGATCAATAAGATAATAAACACCGCTAACATACATAAAAACATACGCCAATCGAGCAAAATCAGCATACCGCCGATGGTGGCTACGCCCTTCCCGCCTCGGAATCCGAAGACGGCGGGATAGATATGCCCAATGGCGGCAAACAGACCGGATATCGCAATGGCCAACAGGTTACTTCCATCGCCCACGATCACAAAGGCGCCGAGGTAACAAGCCAGCACGCCTTTCCCGATATCAAAGAGCATAACCGTGGTACCGAACGGCCAACCGAAGACACGGAAGGCATTGGTTGTACCGGCGTTATTGCTGCCAAAGTGCCGAATATCTTTCTTAAACAAAAGATTTGATCCGATAATAGCAATGTTGATATTGCCTAGGCAGTAGGCAACGACAGCGGCAATCAGATATTTCCAAAACATAGCCTCACCTATTCTCCTTCTCGTCCCGCTCCCGCACCAGAATGCGGATAGGCGTTCCGGTCAATCCAAAGGTTTCACGGATACAGTTCTCAATATACCGCTTATACGAAAAATGGAACAGACGTTTATCGTTACAGAACACCACAAACGTTGGCGGCCGCACACTGGCCTGTGTAATATAATACAAACGCAAACGGCGTCCCTTATCCGAGGGCGGCTGCACCTTAGTCACCGCATCAGCCAGCATGGAATTGAGGCGACCGGTGGGAATGCGCATGCAGTTCTGCGCATTCACGGCGTTGATCAGCGGAAACAGTTTGTCCACACGCTGAGAGGTTTTGGCCGAGATAAACTCAATGGGCGCATAGTCCATAAAAGACAATCGACCTTTGATCTCCTTCTTGAGTTTCTCCATCGTGCCCGTTTCCTTATCCACGTCATCCCACTTATTGGCGACCACTACGCAGGCCTTGCCCAGATCGTCGGCATAACCGGCAATTTTGGTGTCCTGCTCGGTCACACCCTCGCGGGCATCAATGAGCACCAGCACCACATCGGCCCGTTCTACGGCCATATAGGAGCGCAAAACGCTGTATTTTTCGATATTCTCGTCGACCTTGCTCTTACGGCGCAGACCGGCGGTGTCGATAAGCATATATTTGCCATGTTCATTCTCATAGAATGCGTCAATCGCATCGCGGGTGGTGCCGGCAATATTGGAAACGATGGAACGCTCCTTGCCCAAAATGCAATTGAGCAATGAGGATTTCCCCACGTTTGGCTTACCGATGATCGCAACCTTGATCCGATCGCTTTCCTCGTCCTCGTTATCCTCAGGCAGAAGTTCACACACACGGTCGAGCAGATCGCCGGTGCCGTGGCCATGGACGGCCGATACGGCAAAGACGTCTTCAAACCCAAGGTTAAAAAACTCATAGAATTCCGGCGGTTCGGCACCGACACTATCGCATTTATTGACACAGACAATGACCGGTTTGTTGCTATGGCGCAACATATGAGCCACTGCTTCGTCGGTTGCCGTAATGCCTGTGGTAATATCGCAGATCAGCAGCACGACATCGGCGCCGTCAATGGCCAGTTGGGCCTGCTCTCGAATCTTAGACAAGATCACATCCCCCGTATCCGGCTCGATCCCGCCGGTATCGATGAGAGTAAAGGAGTGATCGAGCCAACTGCACGAAGCGTGCAGACGATCACGAGTTACACCGGGGACATTGTCTACGATAGACAAGCGCTGACCGGCTAATTTATTAAAAAGGGTCGATTTCCCCACATTGGGGCGACCGACGACAGCAACAACTGCCATACCTTACCTCCTTTGATAAAAAAAGAGAAGGAAACTTATCGTCGCCTTCTCTGTTTTTTACGCCTCTTCCTTTTTCACGACCAGATTACCGTCATAGTAACCACAATTATCGCACACTCTATGGGGAGCGATCAGCTCGCCGCACTGCTTGCACTTCGTGAGCGCCGGAGCGTCCAGCTTCCAGACATTGGAACGACGCAGATCTCTTCTGGATTTTGATGTTTTTCTCTTGGGAACCGCCATCTATGACACCTCCTTAACCGGGTTTTATAACTTATCAAGCCGTATGGTCGCAACTGCCGTGATTAAGATCCTGACCGCAGATCGGGCACAAGCCCTTGCAATCGGGAGAACAGAGAAGCTTTGACGGATATTCATCAAACAGGGCTTCTTCCACAGCACAGCTCAGATCAATGAAGTGGCCGTTTTCAATACTGACCAGATCATCGCCAACCCCATCGGGGCCGATAAAGCATTCGAGAGGTACATCCACCTTGAAGTTTACATCCGTCAGACACCGTGCACATGGCGCTACGGCCTGTCCTTGAATGGTCGCCTCAATGGCAATGCCTTGATATCGATTGCGTACCGTACCTTTTACCTGTACCATTCCGAACGGACGGACATTGTCCCCCATTTCCAGAGCCGAAAAATCCTTTTCGCACTCAAACGACAGTACAAATTTTTCACTGGCCAGCACTTGACCGATATTCAACTTCATACTCATACCTCAATACGCATATTACATTATACATATTTGACCGCTTACTGTCAAGCAATTTCTTCATTTTTCGCACTAATGTTTTGGAATATATCGTCCACGGTGACGAGGCAAGGGTACTGCCGAACCAACCATGGCATGCCGACGCATATTTACGGGGACTCCCTGATGAATATTTGTACCCGCCACGGCAAGGAGCATCAAGCAAAAATCACAAAGCAGATCCTCAATCGGGATCAATCCCACATAGGCCGGTGCCTGTATTACCGAAAAGACCAAAGTTGCCACACTGGAAAGAGCGAGCAACACGGCGGCAACCGATGTGCATACGGCAAAAGCGGGCTTTACCGTCATATCCAACAGACTGCGCCCCAGATACGACAGGAAGAGCAATCCCGCACAACAACTCAGCAATAAAATCGCATAGGTATCCACCGACGGGTTCATGGTAATGGTCATAAACGATTCAATTAAGCGAATTACATACAACCCGATCGGGCCGAGAATCAGAATCAGGCTGGTTGTGGACGGCAAACGGGTGCCTACACGGCACAACAAGAAGAAAAACCCAACGGCCAATACTGACAGTACCACTTTCGCCAAGGCAAGCCAAGGCAGGCGGATCTGGTACATCATCATGTTCATGGAAAATTCTTGCCACAGCCCCACTAAAGACATAGCCAATTTTACGGCATACCCTAAGATACCCACGCCGGCCATAACGCGAAAAAGCACGCTGTCCCCCAATTTCATTTCCTGCTTGGGATAGACAACCGGAATCACCGTTGCCGCAATCACAAGCGCACAAACGGCGATTTGAATGATGCTCCATAAAAGAGATTGGCTATATCCGTTGATCGGATCGGTACCCAGAAGCAGAACAAACATGCGAGCTAAGCTCACCAGACCGATGCCGATACTTAAAATTGTGATTCGATTTTTTCTCAAAAAGTCCAACTTCGATTCACCTCTTATAGTATTCTACCGCATTTTGATAAAAATTCCAATAGGAAAAACGAAAAAATATCAAGAAAAGATAAAGCCGCATGGCATTCGCCATGCGGTTTTCTCTTATTCAATAACAAAGGGTAACTTACCTTTGGCTTTTCGTTTGCCCGACAGAACTTCAATCGCATAATCCTGCGACATTTCCATCATATACCCGTAGATACGGCGCTTTTGCGGCGGAAGATTCTTCAAGGCAAAGGGATTGCCGAAATGCACAACAGCCGCCACCTTGCCCGAGCGGGACAAAGCTTCAATTACCGACTCGGTACGGCGGGTCAGCCCGTCGGTACCCAGATACGAGGTCGTCGTGCAGAAGGTAACAAACACCGCCTGCTCATACTTAGTAGCCGCCGTCAATACACGGTTATGGTCCCGCTGATTGGAAAACTCGGGCATAAACTCAATATGAGCATCGGGGAACTCCCGCTTGATGGCCTGTGCCACACGATTAGGGTCGTACCACTGCCCCGTCTGGATCTCGTGGTTATCGTCGGACGGATCATAGCCGTTCTCGGTCAAAACGGCAAAAAACGTGGGTTTCTTTTCGATGGCCGCATCCACGCCGTCGGTAATGGCGGTAATGCAATCGGCGGCAATGCCTTCCAGTTTCTCACGGTCTGCCTCGCTAAAGGGACAAATGCCGTCCTGCTGCGCTACAAATTCCTGCGCCGCCAGCACACGGCGTACCGCCTCATTCAAGCGATCCTCGCTGATCATGCCGTCCTCGTAGTTCTTCTTGAGCATCTCGAAGCATTGGCGCATGGGATTACGGAAGTTGGGCAACACCACATCGTTACCGGCGGCAATGGCCATGCCGTAGACATTTTCCTCGCCAAACTTCTGCAGAATGCCCATCATGGCAAAGGAATCGGTATAACACACCCCGTCAAAGCCCATACGGCGGATGATATCAATTACCTTTTTGGAGAGAGATGCCGGGTAATCGGGATCGATATTTACATATTTCGTGTGGTTGACCATGATGGTGGGCAACAGATTCTTGCTGAGAAGGTGCTTGTAGGGAATCAGGTCAAAATCCATCAACTCTTGTTCGGTCAGATAGGACAGACCTTCGGCCATGTGAGTATCCATCGGGTCCTCGCTCGAACCCGGGTAATGCTTGGCGCACGGCATAAAATGATGCTTGAGCATTTCGGTGTAAAGCACTTCTAATTGACGGGCAACCTTATGCGGATCGTCGGACAATTTGCGATAAACACTGCACGGAGCATCGCCGCGGCAGATATCGGCAATCTGCCCCCATGTCGCATTCAGCCCCGCCTTTTGCGATTCGCTGACCACGGCACGCACATACACCCGCAGTGCCTCGTCATCATCGCAAGCGCCCAAGGACATCAACTGCGTTTTGGGCAACTTTGAGGGCGGCCAGCCCTGCTCGGTATCGTTAATAATAACAAGAGGATAATCGGCGGCTTCCCGCACCGCTTTCACAACCGAAAGATCGGTAAAGGGCACCTGAACCACGCCGAGAGCCTGCTTTTGAATCATTTCCAAGGTAAAAGTCAGGTCATCGGGATGGTTAAAGCCACGCACGCAAAAAACATGGCCTAATTTTTGTTCAATCGTCATATCTTCGAGTTTCATTTCCTGTATTCCTTTCGAAAGGGCCTGGCTATAGTTTACTGTGACAAAAAAGGCCTTGTCAAGCCGTATGGCGATTCGCCATCATTCATGCCAGAACCACCGACAAATTTTCTTAAACGCCTCATTTTACTTTTTACAAAAAGGGTCAATGCATGACATGCATTGACCCTTTCGTTTTTACCAGTCGCCGATCTCGGTATCCTGATCCAGAGTCATAGACCACTGGTTCTCTATATCCGATGTCAGACGATCCTCTACTTTAAAGTATTGAATGTTTACATTCGGAGTTTCATATTTTTTGCTCATAGCCGTTTCCCCACTTACTGAGCCAGCGTCAATGCACCGGTCAGATTAACACGAGTCGGCGAGGTAAGAGCAGCCTGTGCAGTCAAATCTACTTCTCCAAGACTGCTGATACCGGAAACGGTCAGGATGATCGCCTTTGTCTTAGTAAGATCCGCAGACTGTTCCGCGTAGGCATCGATCGTTTGATCGGAGAAGACATAGTTCACATGCTTCGTTTGCCCTTCTTTGACAATTGTCAGGTTTACACCGATATTCAGATCGGCATTGGCATCCGCAGCGAGCAGTTCATAGGCCTTAGCCTTATTGAAGCCCAGACGCACATAATACTTGTTAACATCAGCGCTATCCGAGGCTCTCTGCTCATACAGGAATTCGTAACCGAAGAAACGGTATCCGTTCTCGTCATACAGAGGCATAGCCTTGTTGTCAGCCAACAGGTCGGTGTACTTATCCTTGCTGATGATCAGTTTGCCTTCGCCGTCGGTCGAGTCGGTCACATGACCAAAGGCCATGAAGTTGTCGGCTGTCAGCGTATAGCCGTTGAGATCGAGATTTACATCGGTATCCAGTACAAAGACAGGGCCTTCGTTTACGGCATCCTTATTCAAAACAACGGTTTCGCCGGCATTAGCCGCAGATACGGCATCGGCTACACTATCATATGCGACAATACCATCCTGACCATTGACTACTGCCTGTTTTGTTGTCCAATCAGCAACATCCACCATAGCGCTTGCCACAGCGTTAACATTGGAAGATACACAAAGCGCCTTGTTGGTAGCGGTATACAACGAGTCTATCATATAGTTTTGCGTAGTCTCGCCAGCATATGTAGAGCTACCTTTTTCATAAACCTTTAATTTCAGTGTGGATCCCGGATTTGCCGTCAATTGCTCCTGTGCCTCTATCATTACGGCTTCATCAATCGGCACATTAATCCATCCGAGTTCTCCGTTCTTCTCCAATGATCCGGATTCCTGCGTGGCCTTTTCCCAATGCACTGTACCATCTTCGCCGACGACACACAGATTCATATCAAAACCTTGAGCCGTCTTGTAGCGGGAGACTTCGACCGCTTCACTGAATTTTGCCATAAGCATGGTGTCGCTTAGCATAACTGCCCGCACAAAACGAAGCAAATCATCCTTTTGAACAATATCAAGAACAATGGCATCATTACCGGCAATCTTAGTGGTCGCTGTTACTGCAGGGTTACCGCCAATCCACTGAGACGTCCAGTTATCAATCAGACCATTTTGAGGCGATGTTGCCTCTGCCAATTCATAAATTAGAACTTGGAATCGAGTCGCTCCCAGTTCGCGCCAATAGTCAAAAGTCAGACTTGTATTAGCAAATCCGATAGAGAAGAAGTTCTTAATACTACTACCGCTAAAATAATAGCTATTTATTTTACCGGTACAGCTACCGCCATCGAGAACATTACCATTGATGTCTCGCGCTTCAATAGTAACCTTCATGTTAGTAACATCCAGTGTAGATACGGAATTCAGAATCGGGGTGTTAAATTGAAGTATTGCGTATTTGCCTGCATC
>JAZNYQ010000078.1:0-15687 GCA_045594545.1 Eubacteriales bacterium
CACACAACCATATCGGCAAATGCCTAGTATTAATAAAAATTTTTTTCATTTTTACCTCTGTTTGCACTTAAATAAGTGCAAACAGATTATAACATGTCGATATAATACTGTCAATCAAAAAAACATAGAACTAATTTGAGATAATATGGATATTTATATCGAAAAAAGAGTCGGACGTAATATTCGCACATTGCGAAAACAATTCAATATGACATAAGAGAAACTGACAACTAAGATGCAGTTGGGAGGATGCGATATTACCCGTAGTGCCATAGCCAAAATTGAGGTGGGTCAACGACATTTATATCCAGATGAAATTCTGCTGATTCGAAACATACTGAAATGCTCCTATGAAGATATTTTTTCACAGGAATAAAGCCGCCGATATCGGCGGCTTTACTTATTGCCAGGTGCGGGCGCCATCGATGTGGATATAGCGGGCCTGCGCGTAATTATAGGTAGAGAGCGGGCGGTCGAGGGAATTGTCGGTATGGGCGGCGATGCGGATGGTTGGCATGGTGGAGAGCACAACGAGGGTATGATAGAAACTGCCGTCGGCACGACCCAGTTGGATCAGGTCGCCCGCTACCAGTTGATCCATCGGCACACGCCGTCCGTAGGGACCGACCGAGCGGTTATTGACCAGAAAGTCATATAAAAATTCCACGCCTGTCCATGAAGGGCTACGGTCATTAAGGGATAGATAATACCATCCGACATCGGGGGTATAGTTCATCACGCCGCATCCGGCGTATAGACATTGTGAAGCAAAATTGGTGCAGTCGCCGCCCAATTCATCAAAGTTATAGTAAGCAGGGTTGCGGGCGTTGGCCCAGCGGCGGGCGTAGGCTACGGCCGCTATGCGGTTGTAGGGGATTTCACGCATATCGTCACCTCCCCTACACTATATGAAAAGAGGAGCATCCCGCCCACTGGTTATTCTTCATTATTCATCAGCGGATTTCCGATTTTGGTCCGAGTGGCGGGACTTCTCGCCTGCGGGCGAGCCGGCCTTTATTTTTTATCTATATTTTCTTTTGCCGTTCGGCAGGAGGCAATCAGCATAACTCGCAAAGAAGCGCACTTCGCCGAAAGATATTTATACAGCTGCTCATCTATATAGTTCGTTTTATACAGCAACTCAAGCCAATATCCCGTTTCACTTGCTTCCTTTAATGCAATCTCCAACTTAGAAATGAAATCTTTCTTTCCTTGCGCATATTGTGCTTCATAAATATTGGCCCCTATACTCGTTCCGCTTCTTCCTATCTGATTCGAAACAATAGATTCATGATTGGCTTTCAAATTTTTAACAAGAGTAATGATGTCAACGGAAAATTCCATCGATAAATTTTTTAGTTTATTATCCTTCATGTAATCCTCTCCTCTTTATAAATTATATCACAAATCTTCGTTTTTTCAATGATGTATCGCTGTTGGCGATATGATGTTATGCGAAGCATAATGATGTTGCGGCTTTGCCGCAATGATGTGACGTTCGCCCCATAATCATTAGCGAAGCGACATCATCAGGCGAAGCCGGCATCATTGGCAACGCCAACATCATTCGCCGCAAGGCAAACATCATTCAAAAAGAAAGAGTACAGCTTTCGCTGTACTCTTTCTTTTTGCTGGTCCGAGTGGCGGGACTTGAACCCACGGCCTCTACCACCCCAAGGTAGCGCGCTACCAAACTGCGCCACACCCGGATATGCAACGTGTGGAATTATAACACACAATCCCACAAATTGCAATAGTAAAAAACAAAATTTTTCAAAATTATTCGATATCGTCGTTGTCGCAGTTGTGATAGACTTCCTGCACGTCGTCGTTATCGTTAAGTATATCCAGCAGTTTCTGCATATTCTTGATGCTATCCTCATCGGTGAGGGTAATATAGGTATCGGGAATCATTTCCACCTGCGCCGACAAAATGTTGTATTTTGCGGCGGCTTGGATACCTTCCAGCACGGCCGAGAAATCGTTCGGATCGGTATAGACCTCAAAGACCTCGCCCTCATTGGAGATATCGTCGGCACCCGCTTCGAGGGCGACCTCCATCAGTTCATCCTCATCCACGTCTTCCGCTTCGATGACGATCAGGCCCTTAGTTTTGAACTGCCACGATACCGAGCCGCTCTGACCGAGGTTGCCGCCGAATTTATCGAAATAATGACGAAGATCACCGGCGGTACGGTTGCGGTTATCGGTCAAGGTCTTGACAATAACGGCTGTACCGTTGGGACCGTATCCCTCATAGGTAATATCCTCGTAATTGTTGCCGTCGCCCTCACCGGCCGCCTTTTTGATGATACGCTCGATATTATCGTTGGGCACATTGTTGGCCTTGGCCTTGGCAATAATATCCTTCAGGCGGGTATTCATGGTAGGATCGGGACCGCCTTGCTTGACGCATACCGCAATCTCACGGCCGACCTTGGTAAAGATCTTGCCTCTCTGGGCATCGGCCTTTTCTTTTTTATGTTTGATGTTGTTCCATTTGGAATGTCCGGACATGATTTTCCCTCCGACTTTTATTAACCTATATATTATATACTTCTTTTTTGCATTTTTCAAGATGTTTTTTGCATCATGGCGGTGGTGGCGCCGATAGGATCGGACTTGATGTGCTGATAGCGGAAAAAGATGCTCCCGTCATACTCGGCATGGGCGGTAACATACTCAATTTGCCGCAGCGTCTGCCTGGCATCATCCCAACCGGGTTGGTCGGTGCCTTGTTTATAAAAGGCGTGCCCGACCCACAGATCGACCGATGTATCCTTGACGCACTCCGCCCACCAATCAAACACCACATCAAAGGGAGCGGGCTCCTGTTCAAACGACCAATAGATCTGAGGACAGATATAATCCAGCCAGCCTTCCTTGACCCACAAACGGGTATCGGCATACAGATCAAAATAGGTTTCGACGCCTGCCTTGGTAGCACTCCCCAGCGGATCGGACGCCTGATTTTTCCATACGGCAAAGGGCGATACGCCAAACGCAATATCCCGATCGTACCCATCCACCAGATCATGGATCTGCCGAATCATGGCATTGATATTATCCCGACGCCAATCCTCCAAACTTTTCCCCTCGCCGTACTTGGCATAGGTAGCCGCATCGTCAAAAGTAGCACCCTCCTGCGGATAGGGATAAAAATAATCGTCAAAGTGAATACCGTCCACTTCATACCGATCGAGAATCTCTTTGACTCCGTCCGCCACCAACTGTCGCACCTCGGGGTGACCGGCATCCCAGTACATCCGCCCGTCGGCATAGCTGACCACCCATTCAGGATGTTGACGGGCGGGGCTGGCTTCGGGCAATACGCTCAGATCATGGGATGGTTGTTCGGCCGTACCTGTCGTCACCCGCAAGGGATTGATCCATGCGTGCAGTTTCATATCCCGCTCATGCGCCGCCTGCACGATATAGGCCAGCGGATCAAAACCGTCGGGTAATGTATACGAGGAACTGAGCACCGAGGAAACAGGGAAAAGATCCGATGCATACAAGGCATCGCAGGCGGGGCGCACCTGAAAGATCACCGTATTCATGCCCCAAGATTGGATATCTTGCAATATGGTGTCGATCTCCGCTTTTAACTGTTCGGCGGTTAAATTGGGTTGCGAGGGAAAGTCCAGCCCGTTGGTGGTGGCTACCCACACCCCGTTTACCTTTTGCGGTGGGGGTGTCGGCGGGGTGACCGGATCGATAGACTTACGAATTGGCGTTAAGGCACCCCACACCAAAAGACCGCTCAAAAAAATACCGAGTAAGATACCCGATACGATCTGCTTTTTCTTCATATGGCACTCCTCCCTACCCCATCATACGGACAAACCGTAAAAAAAATGACAAGGCACACAAAAAAACTTGAAAAGTATACATAAGAAGTATATAATATTGATAGAGGTGATACCATGAAAACGGTTCGATTAAAAATCGGCGGTATGCATTGCGCGGCCTGTTCGTCCGCCCTGCAGCGTGCCCTGAATAAAAAGGATGGCATTCATCAGGCCACGGTTAATATTGCCACTGAGATTGCGGTGGTGGACTATGATGAGAAGCGAATTTCGATGGCTGACATCGAAACGGCGGTTAAGAAATGCGGCTTTTTCATTGCCCGCAACGAGAGCGATCTGGCCAGAGAACGCAAGATGCTGCGTATTCGCCTGATCGTGAGTGCCTGCATCACCATTCCCCTATTCTATATTGCGATGGGGCCGATGCTCATTCCCTCGGCGCCGCTTCCCTCCTTTCTAAGTCAACCGCTGGTGATGGCCATTACGCAAGGCATACTGGCTCTGGCTTCGATGATCGTGGGGGCAAACTTTTATCGAAACGGCACCCGTGCCCTGTTGCGGGGTGCGCCGAACATGGACAGTTTGATCACCATCAGTACGGTGGCGGCATTTCTTTTTAGCCTCTACTCCACCGTTACGATTGCTCTTGGGGATGCCCATGGGGCACACCGCTTATATTTTGAAAGTTGCGGGATGATCATCACCCTCATTCTGGTGGGCAAGAATCTGGAAGCCACGGCCAAGGACAAGACGGCCGATGCCATACGGCGGCTGACCGATCTGTCGCCCAAGACGGCGACGGTGATTGACGGCGATACCGAAAAAACCGTGCCCGTAGAGCAGTTACGCGTGGGCGACCTTATTCTGGTGCGACCCGGCGAACAGATTCCGGTAGACGGTATTGTGGTCGCGGGAGAGACCTCGGTAGACGAATCGATGCTGACGGGTGAGAGCATTCCCGTAGACAAGACGGTGGGCGACTCTCTATCGGGCGCGACCATTAATAAAAACGGTACGATACGCATGCAGGCGCAAAAGGTGGGACGCGATACGGCGTTGGCGCAGATCATCACGCTGATCGAAAATGCCCAGAACACCAAAGCGCCCATTGCCCGATTGGCTGATAAGATTTCGGGGATTTTCGTGCCGACAGTGTTAGTGATCGGCCTACTGGCTGCGATTGCCTGGGGCATTGGCGGAAAGGATATTTCCTTCTGCATCAATGTTTTTGTATCGGTGCTGGTCATTGCCTGTCCGTGTGCTTTGGGGTTGGCGACACCGACCTCGATCATGGTGGGTACCGGCAAGGCGGCCAAGAGCGGCGTTCTGTTCAAGAATGCGCAGGCCATTGAGCGGATCCATGATGTTAAACACATAGTTTTTGATAAGACGGGTACCCTCACCCTCGGCAAACCCCGTGTGACGGGTGTTTATGCTTTGGGCGAGGAAGAGCCGTTGGTGGCTTTAGCGGCGGCGGCCGAGTCCCTTTCGGAGCATCCGCTGGCAAAGGCGATCGTAGATTACGCTTCCGATTTAACGCTACCTGCCGTGGAAGGATTTACGGCAGTAACGGGGCACGGCATTGAAGCGACAGCCAACGGCAAGGCCATCCGCATCGGAAAGGCCGAGTATCTGACGGCGCTGGGCATGGATATTTCGCAATTATCCGAAAAGGCGGCGGCGTTTGAAGCAGACGGAAACACGGTGATCTATTTGGCGGTGGATAACTTGGCCTGTGCCATTTTCGCCATTGCCGACACCCTACGCCCCGACAGTGCACCGGCTTTGGCGCTTTTGCAAAAACAGGGAATCACCTGTCACATGCTCACAGGCGACAGCGAATCGACAGCGCGCGCCTTGGCCAAGCAAGCGGGGCTTAATCCCGATGAGGTGATCGCCCGTGCCTTACCCGCGGATAAGGCGGCGGTCATTGAAAAGTTACGGCAGACGGGCGTGACGGTTATGGTAGGCGACGGCATCAACGATGCTCCGGCCCTAACGGCGGCGGATGTGGGGCTGGCCATCGGCGGCGGCACCGACGTGGCAGTGGAATCGGCCGACGTGGTGCTGGTCAAGAACAGTCTATACGACGTAGTACGGGCGGTAAATATCGGCAAGGCGACCATGAGAAACGTACGGCAAAATCTGTTCTGGGCGTTTATCTACAATACGATTGGTATTCCCGTTGCGGCGGGGCTTCTGCACGCTTTTGGCGGCCCGCTTCTCTCCCCCATGATTGCGGCGGCGGCCATGAGTTTATCCTCGGTCTCGGTGGTAACCAACGCCCTGCGGCTCAACATCGTAAATACCGAAAAAGGAATCGAGTCTTAAACTCGATTCCTTTTTTTATGGCCAGAAATAGGTTTGACCGAAGACGGTAATTCCCTCTTTACTAACATCAAAAAGTGTTTGCCCGTCAAAATAGGGGGCGACAGATGCCGAACGGCGATCGACGACCATGAGCGTAGTCACAAAGAAGAAACACAGCATTACACACAGAAAGCCCACAAGGAACAGCTGTGCTCTTATGCGAGGATCTGACCGAGCGCCTGACCGATAAAATAGGCGCTTCGTTTGGCTTCGGTCAGGGTATTGCCGGTGGTGCCGACTTCGATGAGTATGGCGCCTTTGGACCGATTTTGGTTGTATGTGGATGTGCGCACCATCATGGCGCGGCTGATACCGGGGCAAACCTTTTCCACCTCGCTCTGCAACGTCAGCCCAAAGCGGATGTTGTCCTGCCAATGGGGGTTGACGTCGTCGCTATCATTACCGGTGCCGGCCAATATCATGATCTGTGCCACCTTCATGCCATCCTTTTCCACAACGGGGCGGTATTTGCCGCCATCGCCGGTATACACCGCATCCCGATGCAGATCCATCACCACGCGTATGCTGGGGTATTGCTCCAAAATGGCGGCAACGGCGGCATCGGAGCGGGAATAGGCGCCGGTATATGTAGAGTCGTAGATGTCGGTACTGTGGATCACCGAGATTCCCTGTGCTTCCAACGTTTGTTTTAACACATCCCCGACCGCGACCACGCTTTTGGATGTATCGTTATTATGGGTCACCTCGGGAGCGGCAAAGACCTCACCGGTATCGTTATAGGATTCGCGGGAATGGGTATGGAAAATGAGCACCTGCGGTCCGTCGCTTTTGTTACCCAGATCCAAGGGTTGCTCCATCAAGGATGTTACATCAAAGTCCTTGATGCTTTTATTGCGGATATAGCCGCCGTTCCAGCAGGGATAGCCATCCGATTCATCGGGGTGCAAGTCGGTATACACGACGGAATAAAGCCCCTCGCCTGTGAGCGGGGTAAACTCCTCGTCCTGCGCAAGGGTTTCGAGAATAGCGTCGGTAGAAGGGGGACGATCGAAGAAGGACTCCCAAAAGGTACCTGAAAAAATGGACGGGTTTGCGCTGTTGCTGACGTAATTGGGCATGAGCAACGTGACAAACGCTTCCAGACTTACACTTCCTCCGCTATGGATACCGGGGCGGGCTATAGCCAGAGCCAGCCGCCCGCCAAGGGTGCTGCTCATTCCCAATGCGGCAATTGTCAGCGCGCCCACACACATAAGCGTGGCGGCCGCCTGTCCCCATCGTCCTTTCATTACGATCACCTCCGACTTTACTGTATGCCGAAGATGCGCCGACTATGACAACAGGCTGTCCATGTCCTCTACCGTCATGTCACGATGGGCGAGGCGGTTGATGGCGTAGCCGAGCAGTCGGGATGCACGACCGATCAGCAGGTCGATACTTTTGGGGGTAACGATCAGCCCCTCCTCGTCCGGCCCGCCCAGTGCGGCGGCCGAGATGACCATAGGGATCCCCAGCGCAATGACAGGAATACCCATCGTTTGCGCGGACAGTTCAAACCGACGGTTGCCGATGCCACTGCCGGGAGTGATGCCGGTGTCGGAGAGTTGAACGGTGGCACACAGCCGCTTGCGATCCATGGCGGCCAAGGAATCAATGACGATCATGGCGGATGGCTTAACGACCTGACCGACGGCGCGGATGATATCGGCACTCTCCACGCCCGTTTGTCCCAACACACCGGGGGCGATGGCTGACACCTCACCCAGTTTCATCTCCTCATACATCTGAGGCAGGTTACTTTTGATATGGCGGGAAACCACGACATGGGAAACGGTACGGGGGCCCAAGGCATCGGGCGTAACCGAGCCGTTACCCAGCCCTGCCACCAACAAACTGTCAAAATCACCGATCAGCGATTGCAATTCATTCGCCACGGCTTGGATCATGGACAGGAGAGTTTGTCCGTCGGCGTGCTCCAGTCCCTGACACTCAAGGGTATGATACCGCCCGGTACGGCGGCCGATTTTCTCCGCCTGCTCGTCATTCAGGGAAATTCTGCGAATTTTTACACCAAATGCCTCACTTTCCCTTGACAATGGTGATTTTACGGAGTATAATTCAGGGTGTGCATCAATAAGTTCGCAAACAAGGTCGGTACGAAGGTTGCTCATAGTATTCACCTCTCAGATACTATGTCCGATCCTGAGGTTTTTATTCCTCTTCGTAAAAAAACTCTTGACTTTGCGGAGTTATTATGTTTATAATTATAAGAATGAAAAAATGTAAGAGAGGTGCTTAGTTTTGCCGAACATCAAGTCTGCTAAGAAGAGAGTAAAGACCACCGAGGCCAGAACTCTTCGCAATAAAATGATCAAGTCTGATATGAAGACCGCCATTAAGAAACTCGATGCCGCTATCGTCGAGGGCAACAAGGAGACCATTGACACCACTTTCCGTGCCGCTGTCAAAACGGTTGATCAGGCTACGGCTAAGGGCGTTCTCAAGAAGAACACCGCTTCCCGTAAAAAGGCTCAGATGGCTATCAAAGTCAACAAGGCCAACGCGTAACTGCAATGTAAAAGGCTCAGCCAATTGGCTGATCCTTTTTTTATTCTCTAAACTCCAGCGAAATATCCATGGCCGCGACCGAGTGAGTCAACCCGCCGACCGAGATGATGTCTACCCCGCAGGCTGCCACTTCGCGAATGTCACGCTTATGCATATTGCCGCTGGCCTCTACCAGTGCGCGCCCGTCGATCATCTGCACCGCTTGGCGCATCTGCTCAGGCGTCATGTTATCCAGCATGATGATATCGGCGCCGGCTTCCACTGCCTCTTTGACCTGCGCCAAGGTGTCGCACTCCACTTCAACTTTCAGCACAAACGGCACATTGGCCTTAGCCGCCGCAATGGCTGCCGTCACACCGCCTGCCGCCTTGATATGGTTATCCTTAATCAGCACGCCGTCGGACAAACAGAATCGGTGATTGCCACAGCCGCCCGTCTTGACCGCGTATTTTTCCAGCGCACGCAGTCCCGGCGTTGTTTTTCTGGTATCTACTACGGTCGTAGGATAGTCTTTTACCAGTTCCTTGTAATAGGCCGATGTCGTAGCAATGGCACACATACGCTGCATCATGTTCAGCGCCGTTCTCTCAGCCGTCAGGATGCTGCGGGCGTTGCCCGAAACGGTGGCAATACTCTCCCCCGCCTTGACCTTCTCGCCCTCGTTCTTAATGGGGGTAAACACGATCGACGGGTCTACCAGTTCAAAACAGCGCGCCGCCACGAAAGTGCCGCATACCACACCATCGACGCGGCTGATAAAATCGCCTGTAATGGTAGCATCGGCGGCGATGGTCGATTCGGTGGTGATATCCCCCGTACCGATATCCTCGCGCAAGGCTAATTTCAGAATGTCATCATAAACAGAAGTCAACATATTTATTCGTCCTCCCTATAATGTCCGCCGACACTTTCTTTTCGGGCAAGCGCCCCGTCCAGTACCGCACGGCCGACACAGGCCATATTATACGCCTCAATGTGCGCTAATTTCCCTAATTTTCTGCATTCCAGTTCTTCGATGATATGGGTCAGGGACTTAATACCCCGCTGCATATCGACCGCATTGCGGATGATCCCGCCGTCCTCCATCATGGTGCGGCGGATGCGCTCCCGATAATCGCTTACCCGCTCGCGATCCTCTTCATAGGTCTGCACGGGTAGCGACGGCAGAACGTTACCTAAAACACGGCCGCTCTGAGCTATGTACTGCGCGCAACGCCGTCCGAACACCAAACATTCCAAGAGCGAATTGGATGCCAAACGGTTGGCGCCATGCACGCCTGTGCAGGACGATTCTCCGACACAGTACAGGCCCGTTACGTTGGTCTGGGCATACAGATCGGTAGCGATACCGCCCATAAAATAATGCTGAGTCGGCAAGACGGGGATGCGTTGTTTGGTAATGTCAATGCCGTGTTTCAGACACGATTCGTAAATGGTCGGGAACCGTTTTGCGGCAAAATCTTCGCCTTTATAGGCAATATCCAAATACGCTTTGTCGGTGCCGGTGGCCCTTAAGTGCTTGTAGATGGCACGAGCAACAATATCCCGAGGAGCCAGATCTTCCAGTTCATGCTTACCTTTCATGATCCGCTCGCCATGCTCGTCGTACAACAGCCCGCCGTCGCCGCGCACCGCTTCGGAGATCAGAAATACCTGTCCGTGCACGTCAGGCAGTGCCAATCCCGTGGGGTGGAACTGGACAAATTCCATGTTGTTAAGCCGTGCACCCGCCCGTGCGGCGGCGGCAATGCCGTCACCCGTAGAGGCGCTGGGATTGGTGGTATATTTATAGATACGCCCGATACCGCCGGTACACACTACCACGTGGGCGCTGCGCACAAAGATCGGCTCATGCTCTTGCAGAATGACGCCGCACACGCCCGATTCGTCGGTAACCACATCGGTCATGACCACGTTTTCATATACGGTAATATTGTCCCGCTGTTTCAATAATGCGCCAAGTGTATCGACCAGAACACGACCCGTGGCATCACCGCCGCAATGGACGATGCGGTGTGCGCTATGTCCACCCTCACGACCGCAGGCCAGATGGCCCGCCTCATCCCGATCAAAGGGCACGCCCAGATCGCAAAGCCGCAAAATCTCGGCGGGTCCCTCGGTAACCAAGGTGCGCACGGCCGCCTCGTCGCACAGACCCGCGCCGGCCGTCAGCGTATCCTGCACATGGGATTCAAAACTATCCCCCGGCAAAGTCACCGCCGCCACGCCGCCCTGGGCGTGCCAGGAACTGGACACCTGTCCGTCCTTTTTGCGAGTCACCAAGACACGCATCGCCGAAGGCAAGGACAGGGCCGTATAGATGCCGGCCAGTCCGCCGCCGATAATCACCACATCAAATTGTTCCTGCTTGATCGAACGCAGATCGCCGTTAAAAATATAGCGTCTCATCAAACCATCTCCCGATTATTTCTTTTGCCGTTCCCGTCGAAGTGTAGCAAAAAAATCACTCAACAATGCCGAACATTCCTCGGCGCAGATTCCGCCTTGGTTTTGCACGCGGAACAATTCAGGCAAATCAAAAATGTTCACCAATGACCCTGCGGCTCCGCCTTTCGGGTCAGACGCCCCGAAATAGACGGCGCGAATCCTCGAATTGATAATCGCGCCTGCACACATGGGACAAGGCTCTAATGTCACATACAGATCGCAATCACAAAGCCGCCAACTTCCCACCGTTTTACAAGCCATGTCAATGGCCTCGATCTCTGCATGGCACAGCGAATTTTGCAAGGCTTCCCTGCGGTTTCGTCCCTCGCCGACGATGGTATCCTCATGGACGATAACGGCACCGACCGGCACCTCGCCCTCAATTGCCGCTTCTTTTGCCAATTCCATGGCGCGGCGCATATATTTCTCATCCATCATGACAGCGGCACCGTCATCCCCGTGGCAACCAGCGCCAACGAGCAACAAATAATAAATATCGGACTGCTAAAACAAGCCGAAGCTGCCTCGCCGCCGCTCAAGGAACACGGCGTTTCCCGATCCCGATGGGTAAGTCCAAGGATAACTACAGCAATCAGTCCCAGTACGAACAGGCCGGCCCAGGACAGGATAAAAATGCGATCGACCGCCGCATTCTCCTCGAAGCGGTAAAACAAATATTCACTCAAATAAGCAAAGCCGTTATTGACGGCGTGGATGATCACACAACTCCAGATCGAGCCGGTGCGCAGATACACATACCCCAGCAACAATCCCGCCAAAAAAGCAAAGGGGATCTGGCTGACCGTCATGTGCATCAAGGAAAACAATATGGCCGAGATGATCACAGCTGCCCAGCGGTTATACTTGGCCAATCGACCACAGACAATACCGCGCAGGCAAAATTCCTCCAACACTGCCGGTGCGAGGACCAGTATCACGAAATAGATCCCGTTCGACACGGGGTCGTCACTAAATCCAAACGCAGATGTGATATCCGCCAATGCCCCCATACGGGTAAAAATAATGCTGCCGGCATCGGAAACGATCGTGAAAATATAGTTGACGGCCAAGATCCCGACACTGCCAAGCAAGGCCACGCCGAGCTTTGGCGCTCGGTTAATATAGAAATAGTCCGTTACCGTTTCTTTATTCTTAATACACAAATAGATACCAAGAGGAGCGGCAAACATGAAAATATAAATTCCCAGATAGGAAAGCAGGGATATCCGATTCTCCCACACGTCAGCGACCGAGCCGACACCGCTATCCGCAAGGCCCGCGTCCATCAGTTGCATAACGCCGTCACTGACTCCGGTCACGACCATATATAAAAAGAAGACCAGACATAACAGCGTAATTTCCCGCCGCATCGCCAATCGTTGTTGATCGTGCATAGACAGCATGCCGCACCTCCTTTCCTATAATTAGCAATAGTATAGCACAATCTCACAAAAAAATCAATTATTTTCCTCAAGGGAAAATCCACGGAAAACACTTGACAAATCTTACCGATGCAGGTAAAATAATAAAGGTCGTTTTTGATGTCGATAATATGAAAGGAGTTGTACTAATGACTAAGGAAATTACCATCAACAGCATCTCGGAACTTCAAGCCATTCAGAGACTTGCTACGGCAGTTCAGGATGACGTGTACTTCCACTCCCTGGACAACTCGATCATGGTCGATGCCAAGTCCTTTATCGGCTTGTTTACACTCGACTTTTCGCAGCCGGTTCTTCTGGTAACCGAAAGCGAATATGTTCTCGAGCACGTGGACAAAATACTTTAAGCACACACATAGCGGAGGTTCCCGCTGTCGGGAACTTCCGTAACATACGGAGAGGTATCGAAGTGGTCATAACGGGGAGCACTCGAAACATAGTCGGGTCTGTCACTTAGTCTTCTCCGTAAACCCTTTATTTATCGGGGTTTTCTGGACTTCGGTTTGCATTTTCAGAATTCTGCATCTCGCAGTTTTCTCGCAATTTGGTAAATTGGCTTTGCCTATACAATTTTATATGGAGACGTATCGAAGTGGTCATAACGGGGCTGACTCGAAATCAGTTAGGGAGCAATCCCCCGCGAGTTCGAATCTCGCCGTCTCCGCCAAGGAGTCCTTGAAGGATAAAACCTTCAAGGAGTTTTCTCTTTTTAGGAAAGCGCCGAGCCGATTGCCATTGCACTTGCTTTCTTGCTCTCGCTATCAATATGGCTGTAGATGTTGGCGGTCGTTCCCATATCACTGTGGCCAAGCCAATCCTGAATCATTTTCATCGGTACACCGTTTGCAAGTAGTAGCGATGCGCAACTGTGTCGCAGATCGTGAAAGCGGACGGGTTTTAATCCCTTTTCTTTCAGCACCACTTTGAAATGGTCGGTCACGTAGTTTGGTTTTATCAGTTCACCGATTGCATCTACACAGATGTAGTCGGTGTATTTTTTGCAGTAACCTCGGCGCATCACCCGCATCATTTCTTCTTGCTTTTCTCTTTCGGCAAGGAGAACTTCTTCCACTTGCGGTATCAGAGGCAGGGTTCGGTAGGATGATTTCGTTTTCATAACGTCCATTCCAACCACGCCTTTGTCGTTTTGCACCACCTTGTGACTGATGCTGACCGTCTTGTTTTCAAAGTCCACCGCCGACCATTTCAGTCCAAGCACTTCACTTCGTCTGAGTCCGTAGTAAGCTGCAAGAAATATGACAATGTGTATCGGATCGTCCACCGTTTTATCAAGCAACTCTTTTAGTTCACCGGCGTTATAATATTTGCCGATGTACTGTTGTGCCTTGGGTCTGTCGGCTTGCTCTACAGGGTTACTCGGTATCACCCTGCGCTTGACTGCCGATTTGAATGCAAGATGCAACAGCGCGTGATGGCGTTGCGCGGTCGTGCCTTTGAGTCCGTCATTACGGATGCGGATATAATAATCGTTGATTTCATCGCCCGTAATGTCTTTGACCTTGAGGTCACCGCACTCACGGAAGAACGGAACCATACGCGACTGTATCATCAGCTTATAGCCTTCATAGGTGGTTTCCGATACGTTCACCTTGTGCGACTCTAACCACTCGGGAAGGTAATCCGCCACCTGCATATGCGCCACTCGACTGCGTTCTTTGTCAGCGTGGGACATATTCTCACGCTTGTATAGGTCATCGGTATTGTACTGATCAAGGATCTGGCGGAGGCGGTGTTCCGCCTCGCGCTTGTTACCTTTGTTCGCATCGAGATTCAGACCTTGCCATTTCTCTTTGCGCTTACCGTCTGTGTCATACAAATTGATGACCGCATACCACTTTTTGTTTTTCTCAATCAGGTGTCCTGTGATTCGTTTCATTTACTCACGCTCCTTTCTTTTGAGAATTAGGTTTGGTGTATTCTCGGGCAACACCAACACTATCACAACCATCTTCATAAGTCCAGAGATTATTCGGGACTGTCGGGGACGGTGTCTGATAGTTTTCTGCATCAGTTAAAAATTCAACCAAACACACCTTCGGCACAATAATTTTCTTGCCCTGCTTGATACTACTAATCCTACCTTCCTTGATAAGACCGTAAACAGTGTTCTTCCCGAATTGTAACAACCTTACCACATCCGGCACTGTCAACACATCGGGTTCGTTCTTAAACATTTTGAAATAATATCTGTGACTCATGAAGATTCTCCTTTCGTTTTTCGATATTTTGTGTATTAAATCGGTGGTGGAATAATTTCCAAAGGTAGCACATTTGCGGCGCTAATCGCAAAAAGGTAGCACACCTGCAATTTAACTTATGAATAGCCCACAAAGCCCCTAACGGTCGGCATTGCCGTCCGATGTGAGTCGGAAAGGTGGCGTTTTGCGGCACCTTTCCTTTCTCCTGCTTTCTTTTCATCCAAGTGTGTTACCACTACGGCAGAAAAGAAGGAAATAAGGCAGAGATTGCATTTCCACCAGCTTATTGCGCCTTATATTAGCTGCCTATATATTTTTTATTCTGTTGTAAAATTACTGGGTTTTGTTCTATGGGTCTTGTTATTGATAAGAAGTTTCGAACCTACCCAACTGAGATTTATTCGCTATTGGTTTCCGTCAGATCAACCACATAATAGAGGTTTGATGTTTTGCTACCGTCAAAACGTGTTCGTGTAATCTTTCGAATTAACCCGACGTTTATTAAACTGTTGAGAGCCACGTCTACCGTCTTTTTGTCGATCTGACATTCTTCCGAAATCAGTCGCCTTGACGGAAAGCAAGTATGGTTTGCAATATCAGCGTGTCGTAGCAGGCAACAGTACACTGTAAAATCTCGCGGCTTGAGTTGAAGTTCAAAAATTCTGTTTGCCACTATAAAGAAATCTCTCCTTGATGGTTGGGTATTTATCATATAAATTCTCCTTTGCAAAAAATTAAGACCACTCACAATGAAACGATTTGTTCCTTGTAAGTGGTCTTTCTGTTAATATTTAATTTTAGATACAGTGGCCCCTTGGCATTGCATAAGAGTCACATAAAAATTCTTTGTTCTTTTTCATTTCGCATGAG
>JAZNYQ010000079.1:0-6163 GCA_045594545.1 Eubacteriales bacterium
CTGTTCGACCACCTGCGTCACGGTAAGGGGCGTATCGTCGGTTTGGGCCAGTACCGTCACACCAAGGGTCAGGCACAATACCAGCATCCATGCAAGAAAAATCTTTGCGTGTTTCATAGAGATCACCCTTTTCTATCAATATACACCTCAATTATATAGTAATTTTCTTTCCTATTCTATAGGGTTGAAAAATTTCACAATCGAACAAAAACTACTGTAGAAATAAGCATAAATACGCACAGAAACAAACAAAAAGCGGTCTGCCGAGAAGTACATGATAAAAAAATTGTCTCTCTCAGTTTTTTCTTGATAAAACAAATGACACTTTGCACAAGATCGTGAAAGTGTCATAGTGGATTGGATATTTGAGAAAGGTAAAAAACAACTGCTTTATTTTTTGATTGTTACGTGAAATTTTGCTTGCGCAAAAGTGAAGTTGCTCGCTTCACTCGCAGTGAAGTATGGATATCCATGTGAAGTTAAGTTTGCCCATTTCGCCGTAGGCAAAACTTCACGGTCCGTAGGACTACTTCACGATCGAAGATCACTTCACTTGCACCAAAGGGCAAACTTAGTTGAGGCACACTTCCTTACGGAGTGTGCCTCAAGCAGACCGCTTTGGATTATTGCTTGGTAAAGTAGATCATGCGGGAGGTGCGGATATCGGGGAAGCGCAGATCCAGTCCCTGTTCCATGAGGTAACGACCGGTATAGGTGGCCGTCTCGCCGGTATCGGCATCGGTCACCGTATAGTCGGCGTGCCGATCCAGACCTTTGAGCAGGACGGTATCGCGGTCATCATTGGAATAGGTGGGACGGAAGGCGACCACATAGCCTCGGCCCTCATCAGCCAGATGGAACTCGTATGCGGCGTTGGTGACGTTGGTGTAATCCTTAGTCGCATCGGCTTCCACCCAGCGGTTTGCGGCGGCATCAAAGGTCAATCCTTCGTGCAGACCTTGTTGCAGGATGTAATAATCGCCCAGCATCATGTCACGGTTATGCAGCAGTTCATTGATCATCTTGTCGGCGTAGGCCTTGCTGGGGAGTGCGCTCATGGTAATGCCGCTGGCCATGGTGGAGCGGAATCCGTATTCGGTATGCACCCCTTCGGCCGATCCCACGCCGCCCGAAATGGGCAACCACCACGAGAGATTGGCGCCTTGCGAGCGAATTCCCGAAGCTACCGTGTAGGCGGTACCGGTATAGTCGCTGCGCCATAAGGGGATGGAGCGTTTCATCATTTCGATGTCCAGCATCTGTCCGCCCGACGCACAGCTGTCGATCTGGTAGCCGGCGTTGCGGATGCTGTCCAGCAACTGATAATGACCGGTGACGTATTTGATCTCGGCTACACCGTCACGGTAGGTGTAAAGACTGGATTTTGATTCCTCGGCGGTATCGGTCCTTGTCCAGTAGGCGGCCGGATCAAAATTGTAGTCCTGTCGGTAATAGGTGGCGTTCATATCATTCAGAAAATGCAGGATCAGTGCCTCGAAATATTCTCTGGCTTCCGGAATGCCGTAGTTTACGATACGGCTTCCGGAGAGGCTGTAGGTACTCTTCCATGTTTTTCCGGTGATGGGATGGGTGTAACTGCCGTTGCTTGCGGCCGTATCGGCCATAATGGTTCCGCCTTCCACGCGGCCCGGTTCAAACCAAACGATCAGTCCGGTATTTTTGCCGTATTCGGTATGCCACTGATTCAACTTATCAAAACCGCCGTAAAAATGATCGGCATCGGTTGTGGTAAAGCCGGGGTTGTAATACCAGTTGCCTCGTTCGAGATGCCACGGGTAATCGGTAACGCCGTCGACGGTGATTTTTTCACTCGCATTTTCAGAGAGGTAATCGCCGTACCAGCCGGCATCGATCCACTGATGTTCAAAGTACTGATCGATCGCCTTGACTTTGTTGAGGGTTTCGATCATCCGATCCTCCCCGACACCGCCCCAAGTGCTGATAGAAATGGGGGCGCAGGGTGTATTCTTTTCTCCGTAGGTATGCACATTGTCGGGGGTGTAGGCGTCCAGAACCAGTTGACGCCATGCATTGTGCCCGTCATCCTGCGTACCCTTGAAGAACTGAATAACGATGGACGGAGTGCGTAGGGATTCGCCCGTTACCATCTGATAGTCGGTCGTTTGCATACCGGCGGATACTTTGACGGTGTTGTCGGCATTGTGGGTAAACGCGAGAGACCAGTTCCCCGTCCAGCCGATGGCGCCCATAATGCCGTAGGTGTTCTGGTCGGAGGTCAGGTCGAAATAGGGCCAGGCGCCTTGCGAGGAGCGGCCGCCCGTATTCGCCATCGAATATGAACCCTTTTGCGCCAGATCCACCGAGTAGGGCTGATAGTCGAAGATGGAGTTTCGTCCGCCCTGATTGGCCGTTGTCATGGTGGCGTTGGTGATTGGGAAGGAAGCACTGAGCATGCGTACGTTCGCGATGCGATTGGAGGCATTGGAGCCGCTGTATGTCCAGTTTCCGACCCATTCCAAGGATGCGTGCTCCTTATTAAAGGAAACGGTGATGGCCAAGGCTACACTGTCTTTGGTGTAGGTAACCGTGCGTGTCCAGTTGGCATCGGGGGTGATGGCGGCGCCGCTTTCGGTCTTGGTCCATGCGCTCAGATTGGCGGCCGAGCCGTTATAGTTGAAACTGACCAAATCGTTATTGGCTATGCGCGCGCGGATCCAGTTGACCGCCGCCTGCGCGGGAGTAATGCCGATATGGGTGCGTTCGGTTGTCGAGTCATGCTCGACACCGCAAGCGGCACGCAGGGTCGAATGGGTATCAATGACCAAGGCTGTGGGCTGGGACATGGCTTCGATAGCCATGGATTTCAGTCCGTTGATGGTCAGGGTAATGGCCTGATCGGCATTGGCGGGGAATTTGGTAGCGAACAGGCTTAGGGTTTTATTGGAGAAGGTGTATGTCAGATGGGACGTTTTGCGGTTGGGGAAACGCAGAAACAGATCCATCGTCAAAGAAACATCGGTATTTTCTGCCTCTTGCAGCAGCGTATAAGCGACGTTGTTGTCAAAGTGCAGACGAATTCCGTATTTGATGGAGGTAACGATGTTGTCTGTGGTCTGGGTCTGCTTAATGCCCAGATTTTCAATGTCATAGTCAAAGAAGCGATACCCACCGCTCTTCTTATCGTACAAGGGCAACTGGCGGTTATCGGTCTGCAGACTGGCCGAGGAGTTTACCCCGTCGGCCGTCATGGCCAGCAGTCCTTTACCCTCAGGGTCAACGATCTGACCGAAGGAGAAGAAATAGGGGACGGTCAGGGTATGGCCGTTCAGATCCAGCGTAACATCGGCCGAAAGAACCATCATGATCGAATCGGTCATATCCACATCGTCGTGCAGGACAATGGTGTCGCCCGCCTTCTGCTTGCTCCATACCGAGGACATATTGAGGTAATAGGTACCGTTGAGGCTTACCTGTGCCACCGCTTCGGTAATTTCGGCGGCGGTGTAGGCGCTGGTTGCCGTTTCATTGGCATAGACGACAGCCCCGTTCTCGGTGGTGATGACCGAGGTCGGGATGCGGTAATCGGCGCCGCCGTCAATGCGGATGCCCATACCGTCGTGCAAGGCTACGCCGTCAAAGGTAACGGTAACATAATTGCCGCTTACCTCGGCCGAGGTGATGGGATAGGTCTTGTTGCCGTGAACCAGATGGATGTGGTTGATATCCACCGTCGTTACGGCCGTTGAGAAGGAGAGGATCGCCTGATTGGAAGCCACCAGCCGCGCCTGTACCAGTTCGGCACTGACGGCCTCTTCCCCGTAATGGGTGGCAGCAAAATACACGGTAGAATATGTCCCCGAAGCGGATGTGTACAGATGGGACAGCGGGAAGTTCAAGGCCGTAATGCCGTCTACGGCTTTATCCTGATTTTCGGTAAGTTCCGCAGGCTTGTCCTGCAACCGCAGCCGCAGATCATAGCGACCCGGAGAGATGGCATTGGCTTTGGTCAGATGGTCGGCCAGCCAAGCATAGTCGCCGTTGGCCAGCGTGGCCACCACAACATCTTTGCGGTTGCCGTAATATGTCCAAGAGGTAAAGGCTCTTTGGAGATTGGTGGTATATCCGCTTGTGCCGAGAGGGGCATAATCGGTGCCGTTGGTGGCGGTCAAGTTGGATTTCTCGTTATCGAATACGCACAGACCGTTGTAGAAAAGGGCGGTGTTCCATGTGATGTCCTGATTAAAGTCGATCAGAACATACTTGTCGGCATATATGTCAACATCTTCAATGGTGACGGCATCAAAACGGTTGAACCGATCGTAAGATAGGCCGGCACGCTCTTCACCGGTAAGCGAGAAGGGCGAGTCGTTGGCAAAGAGGCAGGTACCGTCGGTGGCTTGCGTCTGCGTGATGACACGATCGTTGGGAACGCCGTGATTATCGGCAATGGCAAATTCCAGACGGTATTTGTTCAGTAGGGTAAAGGTGCCGTTGGCATCGGTGGCAAGTCCCTGGGACACGATCCAGTCCTGGATCTGGGATAGGGTGTTGCTGTTATGTTTGGTTTGTATTTCACCGATCCATTGGGTGCCGTCGGTGCCGTATCTTTCCCATTTCGAGACATTCCATTGTCCGGTTCCGTCGGCGTAAGACTCTACGTTTCCGTGGGCGTTATACAGACGGATCCCACAGTAGGCGTATCCCAGCGAGGCAATGGGCTTGGAAAATTCGATCAATACACGGTCGGGCAGACCGGGAGTGCTGGAGATGGATACAGACTTTAGTGTCAGCGTATTCGGATCGGCCGTCGCCTTGTTCACGATCTCGGCCGAGGTGCAAAGGGGCACAACAACGCGATCGCCCGCTTCGTCGGAGTGAGTGGCCATAAGCGGAACCATATCGGATGTCCACATGCTGTCTAAGCGGAAATTCCCTGCAGACTCTCCGTTTTGGGCGGCCAGCGCATTTGCGTTTTCTTCAATAACCAAAGCCACCGAGTAACGGTCCCCGTTAAAATGAGTGTTATTGAGGGTGGCGCACGTGGTTACACAGTCGTTATATATGCTCGACCAATCCCGTGTCCCTCCCTCATAAGGAACGGCATTGAGGGCGTGAGCCGAGGAAGCCGAGCCGGCGGAGAAGAAGGTATTGTGGTACAGACCGAGAGCATCGTCGGTGTTGCCGTAATTCCCGATGGCATAGTATCCGTCAAGCTTTTGGATACTGAAATTGGTGCCATTGGTATATACGATCTGCCCTTTGCTGTTGACCACACGCAGATGGGTGGGGTTGGCATCGGCACTGCGGCCGTCCCAGTACATGGGTTCGGAGAAGATGGGGCGGATGATCGTGCCGTTGGTTTCGACATACTTCAGCGAGGGTGCCTGTTCGGCGGTCGTGATGGGAACATCAATGTAGTCGTAACCGTTTCGGGTAGCATCCACATTCAAAAATACCTGTCCGTTTACGGTACAGCCGTTGCCGTCCACACCGTTGGGGGTGGAGAGCATGCCCTGTCCGGTATTTCCTACATTCAGACCATATACCGTGTTGTCAAGGCTGATTGTATCGACCGACTCGCGCAGCCGGACTACGGGCGTCAGTCCCGTTTTCTCAGCCAGCGCCAGAATTTCGGGAATGGTATCGCAGTTGGGATGGTAGTTACGAACCTGTGAGGCGCGCAGGGTAACATAAGAATTGGATTCAAAATCGGCATCCCAAATGGTGGTGACGGTGCCGTTGGTTCGGGTTCCGGTCAGAGGGTTGACCTGTGCACACAGGCCTCGTGCATCCACCAGTGCAATATAAGCCACAGGAGCCGGATTGGCGGTAATGGTGCAGTTAAAATGCAGTTGAACACTGCGCCCGCCGGGCAGATCCGTGCCCCACGAATCGGGGACAAACAGGGCTTGTACCAAACGAGCCGTCTGTTGAGTGGGAGCCACGCTCGGATCACCGGTTGCCGCTACGTTCAAGGATAACGGCAGACCAATGAGCATGCATAGCGTCAAAAGCAAAGCAAGCGCCTTTTTCAGTTTTTGCATAGTGGTTACCTCCTAAATGGTATGGTACTTCTATTAAACTATAAGAAGAAAGAAAAAAGCAACCAACGTGCCTACCATAAAAACGCAAAAAAAGACAGACTTCATTATGAAGTCTGTCCTAATCGGGCAAGTTTATT
>JAZNYQ010000080.1:0-19993 GCA_045594545.1 Eubacteriales bacterium
ATCGACCTGATGGACGAGGCCGCCTCCCGCATCCGCTTGGAGGGTCTGACCCCCACGCCCCAGATCAAGGAGAAGCAAAATCGCCTCGCCACCATCGATGCCGAAAAGGAAGAGGCCATCCACAATCAGGAATTCGAGCGGGCCGCCGCCCTGCGCGACGAGGTCAAGACCCTCAAAGAGGAGATCGAAGCCCTGCAAAAGGAACACCACACCGGCACCAGCGCCGATAAAGTGGTAACCGAGTCGGCCATCGCCGCCGTCATCTCCCAGTGGACGGGCATCCCTCTGCAGAAATTAACCGAAACCGAGAGCGAAAAACTGCTCAAACTCGAACAGATCCTGCATGAACGGGTCATCGGTCAGGACGATGCCGTTTCGGCCGTCGCCCGCGCCATCCGCCGCAGCCGCGTCGGGCTCAAAGACCCCAAACGCCCCGTTGGTTCTTTCCTGTTCATGGGCCCCACCGGCGTGGGCAAGACCGAACTGTCCAAAGCGCTGGCCGAGGCCATGTTCGGCTCGGAGAAAGCCTTGATACGCATCGATATGTCCGAGTACATGGAAAAACACACCGTCTCCCGCATGATCGGCTCGCCGCCGGGCTATGTCGGGTATGATGATGCGGGGCAACTCACCGAAAAGGTGCGCCGCAATCCCTACTCGGTCATCCTCTTCGACGAGATCGAAAAGGCCCACCCCGATGTCTTCAATATCATGTTGCAGATCCTCGATGACGGCATCCTCACCGACTCCCACGGCAAAAAGGTCGATTTTAAGAACACCGTCATCATCATGACCAGCAACATCGGCGCCAAAGAGATCACCGCCAAACACGCCTCCCTCGGCTTTAGCGATGCGGCAAGCGAGTTTAGCCAAACGCAGGAGCAGATCAAAAATAAGGTCATGGCGGCGCTCAAGTCCTCCTTCCGTCCCGAGTTCTTAAACCGCATCGACGATATCATCGTCTTCAGCCAACTCACCGAGGACAACATCCGCGCCATCGCCTCTCTTATGCTTTCCTCCGTTTCCAAACGCTTAAAGGAAAATATGGGAATCGTTCTCAATTTCACCGACGCCGCCGTGGCCCACTTAGCAAAAGTCGGCTACGACCCCGTCTACGGCGCCCGCCCCTTAAAACGGACGATCGTCAATCAGGTGGAAGACAAGATCGCCGAGCAATTCCTCGACGGCTCGCTCAAAGACAAGACCGAGATCACCGTCGATGTGACCGACGATCAGATTACCTTCTCCTAACAAAAAAAGGTTGAACCAAACGGTTCAACCTTTTACTATATTCCACACACACCAAGCGGCACAGCCGACCAAGTCGGCACACAGCACCCAAAAGGATGCCGCAAACACCCAGCGCATCCGCCCTTTGGCGCGCCGTCCGAATTTCACAAACCAGGCAAAGCCCGCCGCCCAGCAGACAGCCGCCGCCAACAGCGGCACCGTCGCCGTCGATGCCATATACGCCAAGATCAAAGCCCCCAGCCCCAACAGCGAGAACCCTACCGTCATCCAGCCCATCATCCGCTTCATGGTAAACTCCTTTTTCTTTTATTATATCAAATTCATAAGCGGCAGACAAGCCCCGAATTTTCACACAACATTCATAAAATACTCTTGTTATTGCTCCGTTTTTTTGCTATACTGATGATATCTTGTAAGAAATGAGGACAGATCATGGAAGAAAATAAAATTCCCGAAGAAACCGTAGATACCGAAATTTTAGATGCCGTGGAAGAAGCGGCTATGGAATTGGAACAGGAATCTACGCTTACCGAAGCCCTCGAAGAACCGATGACCGACGAAGAAACCCCCGCCCCCCAAAAGAAAGTGCCTTGGTTGTGGATCGGCGTGGCCGGCGTCATCGTCGTCGTCATGGCCCTCACCATCCTCTTTGCCGTGCTGGGCAGTAAGGTCGATTACAGCAAGTACGTGAATTTAGGGCAGTATGTAGGGCTTACCGTTCCCGTCGAGGAAGTCAGCGTTTCGGACGATGAGGTGCAAAAGGCCATCGATGCCAAACTCGAAGCCGCCGTCACCTTTGCCGAGGTTGACCGCGCCGCCAAAGAGGGCGATACCGTAAATATCGACTATGTCGGCAAATACGCCGCCGACGGCTCGGAATTTTCGGGCGGTTCGGCACAGGGCAGCGATCTGGAACTGGGCAGCGGTTCTTTCATCCCCGGCTTTGAAGAGGGGCTGATCGGCGCCGTCAAGGGACAGACCTTGGATATCAACCTGACCTTCCCCGAAGATTATCATAACACCCTCATGGCGGGTGCCGAGGTCATCTTCACCGTCACCGTCAATGCCGTGAAAGAACCGGTGACCCCCGAACTCAACGAAGAATTTGTGCAGAAAAACAGCGAGGTAAAAACGGTTGAGGAATACCGCAAACTCATCTACGATCAACTGCTCGCCGATAAACAGGCCGAAGCCGAAGCCAATCGGGAAGATGCCGCTTGGAATCTGATCATTGAGAACACCGAGATCCTCGACTATCCCGAATCCGAACTCAACAAGCAACTCGAAAACGTTCGCGCCGACCTGAGTTCCTACTACGGCATGGCCTACGAAGATCTGGTCACCTCCTATACCTCCTATGCCGGCATCTCGGCCGACGAGTTTGAAAAAATGGTGAAAGATCAGGCCAAGTACGAACTGGAATACAAGATGATCACCTATTCCATCGCCAAGGCCGAGGACATTACCTGGACACAGGACGAGTACGACGAACAGGTCAATCTCTTCTTAACCAACAGCGGCTCCCTCTCCATCGAATCGTTTGAGGATAAATACCAGATGGACTTTGAAGATACCTACCGCCAGCGCATCATCGACAGCATCATCCACAATAAGGTTACCGACTTTATTATGGCCAACGCCGTCACCGAATAACACAGAACGCCGAAGGATCAATCCTTCGGCGTTTTTTTGCCAAACTTCTTCTTGTAAAAGAGGATGCCGCCCAGCGAGATCAGCCCCGTCACGGCAAAGACGATGACCGCCATCCAATAGTTCTGCTCCCCCAGCGCGCTCCCGCCGATCACCGAGGTGATCACCGACGGGATCCGTGCCACCGTCGTAATAAACAAACAGGTGGAGAGTTTCATGGGCGTCAGCCCCAATACGTAAGTGAGCATATCCTTGGGCGTACCGGGAATGAAAAAGAGAATAAAGGTGGTAATGTTGAGTTTCTGAGAGTCTTTGAGAAATTTCAGCTCGTTGAGTTTCTCTCTCGGATAAAAGGCCTCCACCGCCTTGATGCCAAGATAGTGAGAAAAGCACCAGATAAGCGCCGACCCGATGAGAATGCCGATCTCGCACAGCAAAAACCCTTCCCATACCCCAAAGGCATACCCCGCGCCGATCTCCAGCGGCTCGCCGGGGATGATGCCGATCAGGATCTGCAGAAGCGTCATGCCCACAAAGATCACCCGCCCCCAGATCCCGTAGGAATCCAGCCAAGCACGGAACTGTTCGGGCTCCTCGACAAACTGTATGAGCGGCTTGCCCACCGCAAAAAACAGAAAGATAAACAGCCCGATGAATATGAAAATGGAGAGCAGGCTTACCACCCGCCGTCGCAAAATATCCCTTTTTTCCACATTATCCCTCTTTTCTTATCTATATCTTACTCGAAAACCCCCTTGCCTGCAAGTAAAATATCGATTATAATGGATAAAAAGGAGAGTTTCTTGGTATGTTAAAACGCTTTTTACGCTATTATAAACCGCATATCGCCATTCTGATCCCCGACCTGCTGGCCTCCACCTTGGCCGCCATGCTCGGCATCATGTACCCCATCATCACCCGCTGGGTGCTAAACGACCTGATCCCCAACCCTAAGTGGTCGCTGATCATCGCCGCCGGCATCGGTCTGCTCCTGCTGTATCTCATCCGCGCCCTGCTCAACTATTTCGTGCAGTATAAAGGGCACGTCATGGGCGTGCGGATGCAGGCGCAGATGCGCTCGGATATGTTTGCCCATCTGGAAAAATTGCCCTTCTTTTTTTATGACGATCACGAAACAGGCAAGATCATGTCCCGCATGACCAGCGACCTGTTCGACGTGGCCGAACTGGCACACCACGGCCCCGAAACGGTGCTCACCTGCACCATCTCCATTCTGGCCGCCTTTGCCTACCTCTCCACCATCCATCTGGGGCTGACGCTGATCATCTTCTGCTGCGTCCCCATACTGGACACCATCTCCATGATCCTGCGTAAACGGATGCAAAAAGCATTTCGCGAGAGCAAACAGGCCACCGCCACCGTCAACGGCGCCCTGCAAAGCAGCATCGCAGGGGTGCGGGTCACTAAGGCCTTTACCAATGCCGCAGGCGAACAGGACAAGTTTGAGGCGGGCAACCGCCAACTGATACAGGCCCAGTCCCGCGCCTATAAAGCCATGGGCCAGTTCCATTCTTCCACCATGTTTGTCACCGACGTGTTTAATGTCGTGGTCGTCATCGCCGGCGGCCTGTTCCTGCACGGCGGGGCTATCAATTTCGCCGACTATTCGGCCTTTATCGTGTCGATCAATATCTTCTTAAATCCCATCTCCACCCTCATCCGCTTTATGGAAAGTTTCCAGAACGGCGCCGCCGGCTTTGAGCGCTTTGTCGGCATCATGGACACCCCGCCCGAACCCGACGATGCGGGCGCCGAGGATGTACCCGCCGTATGCGGTAAGATCGAATTTCGTGAAGTTTCCAGCGCCTACAGCCAAAACCGAGAAGTCCTCAAAGGCGTCAGCTTCACCGTAGAGGCGGGGCAGACCTTTGCCCTCGTCGGCCCATCGGGTGGCGGCAAGACCACCGTCTGCCATCTCATCCCCCGTTTCTATGACATTTCCAAAGGCGCTATCACCATCGACGGCAAGGATATCCGCTCCTTTACCAGAGAAAGCCTGCGCCGCCATATCGGCATCGTCCAGCAGGATATTTACCTGTTTAATGCTTCCATTCGCGAGAACATTCTTTACGGCCGCCCCGATGCGACCGACGAGGAAGTCATACAAGCCGCCAAGCGTGCCAATATCCACGACTACATTCTGAGCATGGAAAAGGGATACGACACCGTCATCGGCGAGCGCGGCGTGAGATTGTCGGGCGGACAGAAACAACGACTGTGCATCGCCCGTGTATTCCTCAAAAATCCCCCCATCTTGATCTTGGATGAGGCCACCAGCGCACTGGATAACACCACCGAAATGCTCATCCAGAAATCGCTCGACGATCTTGCCGTTGGGCGCACCACCATCGTCGTCGCCCACCGCCTCTCCACCGTTAAGAACGCCGACACCATCGCCGTCATCGATCAAGGCGAGATCATGGAACAGGGCACCCATGCCCGGTTGCTCGAGCAAAACGGACGCTACGCCAACCTGTATAAAGAACAGTTTAAATTACAGTAAGTAAAAATGCTCTCCCGTTTGGGAGAGCATTGTTTATAATACTTTTGCCAAAAAGGTTTTGAGCCGTTCCGATTGGGGATTGCCGAAGATCTCTTCGGGGGTGCCCATTTCCAGAATCTTACCCTCATCCATGAAGATGATCTTGGTGCCCACCTCACGGGCAAAGCCCATTTCGTGGGTGACCACCGCCATGGTCATACCCTCTTTCGCCAGATCCCGCATAACTTCCAGCACCTCGCCCACCATTTCGGGGTCGAGCGCGCTTGTCGGCTCGTCAAAGAGCATCACCTCCGGCTCCATGCACAGCGCCCGCACAATGGCGATTCGCTGCTTCTGCCCGCCCGATAACTGGCTGGGGTAGGCGTCGGCACGGTCGGATAGTCCCACACGCTCCAAGAGTTTGTGCGCCTTTTCCTCGGCCTGCGCCTTGGGCATTTTGAGCAGTTTTATGGGCGCTAACGTCATATTCTGCAGCACCGTCTTGTGGGGGAAGAGATTAAACTGCTGGAACACCATCCCCATCTTCTGCCGATGGCGGTTGATGTTGGTGCGCACATCGGTAATATCCACACCCTCAAACAAGATCTGCCCATCGGTCGGCATCTCAAGAAGATTGAGCGAGCGCAAAAAGGTACTCTTTCCGCTGCCCGACGGACCGATGATGACCACCACTTCGCCGCGGTTTACCGTCAGATCAATGCCGTCCAGCGCCTTGATCTGCCCGCCTTTGTAATGCTTTTTCAATCCCGTAACTTCGATGATCTTATCGCTCACTCTTGTTCAGCCTCCTCTCCAAACGGCGCACCAGCGCCGTCAGCACAATAACCAGCACCAGATAGATCAGCGCCACTGCAATCAGCGGCATAAAGGCCGAAAAGGTACGTCCGCGGATCATGTCGCCCGCCTTGGTCAGATCGACCACGCCCACGTACCCCGCCACCGAGGTTTCCTTGAGCAGTACAATGAACTCGTTGCACAGCGTCGGCAACACGTTCTTGAAGGCCTGCGGAATGATGATGTGGGTCATCGTCTGCACATAGTTAAAGCCCAGCGACCGTCCCGCCTCAAACTGCCCCGCATCGATCGAGGTAATGCCGGCACGGAAGATCTCAGCCACATAAGCGCCCGAATTGATACCGAAAGCAATGATGGCGATCATCACGCCGTTGCGGGAAAACGAGAAGATGACAAAATAGAAGATCATCAACTGCACGACCACAGGCGTGCCGCGCACGATGGCTAAGTAAACGTTGCAGATGCCGTTGGCGACCCGCATCAAAAACCAGCCAAACCCGCCTTTGCGCGCCATGTCCTCACGGTTCTTGTCATAGGTCGAGCGCACCGCCGCCACGATCACGCCGATCACCAACCCGATCAGCAGGGCAAAAAAGGTGATCTGCAAGGTAGCGCCCAAGCCCTTTAGGAGGGAGCGCCAACGGTCGGACGCGATAAAATTTAGTTCAAAGTCGGCCACAAAATCGGCCCACCAGGCCGCAAACCACGCCTGAATCTGTTCCATAATATGTCCTTTCCCAAACAGCGAAAAAGTAGGGTGCCTGCAAAGGCACCCCACCTTCCTTGTGTAATCTTATTCGGCCTTGATATAGGAATCAATGATGGCCTGCAAGGTACCGTCGGCCTTCATCTCAGCCAGCGCGGCGTTGATCTTGGTCAGCAGTTCGGTGTCTTCCTTGTTGATGGCGATGGCATAGTCCTCAACCGCCCATTCGGCATCCAGAATGGACAGACCCTTGCCCTCGTTCGCCGCCACAAACGACTTGGCAGGCTCACTGTCGATGATCACAGCGTCAACCTGACCGTTGATCAGAGCCGAAACGGCATCGGCGCCGTTCTTAAACGAGGTCACGTGATCGGCACCGTAGCCGCCGTTCTCCACGTCATCGGACGCATAAATGTCACCGGTGGTATCCTGCTGCACACCGATCATGATGTCAGCACCGGCCAGATCATCAAGCGTGGCGACCTTGCCGCCCTCTTTGACGATAACGACCTGTACGCCCGTGGCATAGGAATCGGAGAAGTTGACCTGCTCTTTACGCTCATCGGTCACCGTCATGCCGGCCACACCGATGTCAAACTTCTTGGTCTCAACACCGCCGACAATGGTACCGAACTCCACATTCTCAATGACCAGATTCATGTTCAGCTTTTCCGCTAACTTCTGCGCCATCTCAATGTCAATGCCCTTGTACTGGTCACCCTCCATGAACTCGTAGGGAGGGAAGTTGGCGTTGGTCGCCATAACCAACTCAGCCTTGCCGTCATCCTCGGTAGTGGCACCGCCGCCGCAACCGACAACCGTCAGCAACAGCATCGCCGCCAGAATCATAGCTAAAATCTTTTTCATCACAAAACACTCCTTTTGTTTTTGTATGGTAAATGAATTATAATACATATTATTCACCGTGTCAACCCTTTTTTTGTAAAAATATTCGTATATTTATACAAAAACGGAGAAGCCATCGGCTTCTCCGTTATGGGTTAGTGGTTTTTCATACAATCTTTGCAGATGCCGCGGGCCAACAGTTCCCGATCGGTCACCTCGATGCCCGTCTGCTGGCGGATCATATCGTCCAGCCATCCGAACAGCGGCAACTCCACGTCGCACAGTTTCCCGCAGTTGTTGCAGACCACGTGCGAGTGACGGGGCTTGTACCCTTCAAAGTACTCCTTACCGTCAAAGTACAGCATGGAGAGCATATCGTTCTCCACCATCGTGTTCAGATTGCGGTAAACGGTACCCAAACTGATGTTGGGCATGGTCTTGCGAACCTCCTGATAGATCTCGTTGGCCGTCAAGTGCCCATCGAACTCAGAAACGGTGCGCCGTATTAATTCTCTTTGTCTTGAATAGTTCATTGTCTTGCTCCTTATGTTATTGCGGCGCATCCAGCGCATAAGGGGTCGTGCATTGGCTATTATATAACTATTCAAGCCCATCTGTCAACTACTATTTTCAATATTTAAGTCGATTATTGATACTTTTTATCGTTTTCTCGTCGATTTTGAGTTTCTTGCGGTCGTAAGTATACAGCCCGTTTAATTCATCCTCCACATCCGTCAACTGTGTGTATACGGCCGCCGAGAGTCCCTGCGCCATCTGGGGCAGGATCTGCTCCTCATACAGGCGGGCATACGCCGCCGTCAATTCTTCCTCATTCTTATACCCTTTATAGCCAAATCCGCGCTCGCCCCATACGTGTCCCTCTACGGCAAGGGCGTATCCGCCGAACTCGGTCACGGCGCTCACCCGCCCGTCCGGTTTGATGGCCACCTTGGAAAAATAGATATGGCGGCTGTTGAGATCCCCCAGCCCTTGATCGAACCAGCCGCTGGCATGGTCGATGGGGCGGGTATCGTCGGCTTTGCGTAAGCGCTCGCAGATGCGGGCGGCATCAAACTGCCCCCACCCCTCGTTAAAGGGCACCCACAGCACCACGCTCGGGCTATTATATAATAAGGAAACCAGATCCAGCATCTCCCTCTCGGCAAAGGCACGCCCCTGTGCAACGGTGCGCCCGAAAAAGGCGTAGTTATTATCCTTTTTATAGCGCAGTCCCGCCGTGGGCAGCGCTGCAAACTTAAAGGTATCCACCGGCTTGGTGCACCCGCAGGGCATATCCTGCCACACCATCAATCCCAAACGGTCACAATGATAATACCAGCGCAGCGGCTCCACCTTGATGTGCTTGCGCAGCATATTAAACCCTAACGCCTTGACCGCTTCCAGTTCCTCCACCATCGCCTGTTCACTCGGCGGGGTATACAGCCCGTCGGGCCAGTACCCTTGATCGAGCAGGCCGTTGTGGAAGATCGGTCGGTCATTGAGGAATAAACGGGGGATACCCAAATTATCCTTGGCCACGTGCGTCTTGCGCATCCCGAAATAGCTCATCGCCCGATCGACCTCGGCTGACAGGCGTATATAATATAAGAAAGGATCGTCGGGACTCCACGCCTTAAAATCGGGAATCTCCAGCACCGTACTGCCGATGGCCGCTCCCTTGGCCACCACCTGCTCCCCGTCCAGAATCTCTACGTAAACGGGAGAGCCCAGCGCCGTTTCCACATCCAGCCGCACCGCACCAATGTCATATAGCGGCGTGATCTGCACCGACTTGATGTAATCGGTTGGCACACTCTCGCACCACACCGTGCCCCAAATGCCCGATTGCGGCGTGTACCAGATCCCGCCCCGCTTGTGGCGTTGCTTGCCCGTGGAATAGTAGGAGGTGTCGGCAAAATCGCGCACCTGCACCACCAGTTCGTTTTCCTCCTCTAAGGCCTCGGTAATATCGAAATAAAAGGGCAAATACCCGCCCTCGTGTGAACCGACCGCCTGCCCGTTGAGATACACCGTGCAGCACTGATCGACCGCCCCGAAATGGAGCAATAAGCGATCCTGCATAAATTTGTCGGGCAGCGCAAACCGCCGCCGATACCACAGCGTCTGCTCAGGGCTTAGGGTGCGCTCCACCCCCGACAGGGGCGCCTCGGGCGAAAAGGGCACCAAGATCTCCCCGTCGTAATAGGCGGGACGGTCGCCGTCGGTAATGGCGTACTCCCACGTCCCGTTTAAGCACAGAAAACTCTCCCGCCGCAACTGGGGACGGGGGTATTCGCTGTGCGGAACGGCTCCCACTTCATAATCGGTATGCAGTTTATTTGCCATGCTTTGCTCTCCTGACCATAAAGAATACGGGAATCACCAGCAATCCCATGCAGATGGCCGCCGCCAAGAAAATGGACGGCGTCGGTACCTGCTTGACCACGCCCAGATCGGTGTAGGTCTGCCCGCTGCCGCGAATGACCGCCGAACCGATATAGGGCCCCGTCACCATGGGGATGAGCACATAAAAGATCATGCGGATCCCTTGGAACATACCCGCCTTATGTTTGGGCGTGGCATCGCGCACCATGGCATTTCCTACCGCCGTCAGCGCCAAGTATCCCGCCATCATCACAATGCCCGACACGACCACCGTCCAGAACTCGCGCGTCACATACAACAACAGCATACCCGCCGTCAGCACGGCCGCCGACCCGATCAGGAAGGGCAACCGCCCCGCCTTGTCCATCAGCCGTCCCGCCACAATACTGCCCAGACTGGCCACCAGCAAAATAATGCCCAGCGCCAAGGCGTAATTATCGAATTTCAGATAGTTTTGCATATAAATGATCAGATACGGATAGTGTACCTGCATGGCAATCGAGAACACCGCAAAGGCCGCCAGCGCCAAATACAGATCCACATTCTCCCGTATCACCGACGGACGGAACCCGTATAGCAGATCGGAAAAATAGGAATTATTCTTAATTGGCTTGGCCTCGCCCTCTTGGATCAGGAAGAAGCCCAGAATACCGACTACGACCGTCAGAATACCGAAAATGAGGAAAAACTCTTTCCAGCGCCCCTGTTGGGTGAGAAAGTCGAACCCGCCAAAGACAATAAGCATGGATAACAAGGGCAGGACCGACAAGACCCCCTCGGTCTTGCCGCGGGCGGCGGGAGAGATGCGGTCGGTGATGTAGGCGTTGAGCGCCGCATCGTTGGCCGACGAGCCGAAGAAGGTCATCACACAGTCCAGAACGATAACCAGAATCGAACCGACCAGCCCCACCGAGGCGGCCGGAATGATGGCCGACAAACTCTCCACCGACAAAAAGGCAAAGGCGCAAACGGTCAAGCCCCATAACACGTAGCCGCCGCAGATGAAGACCTTGCGCCGCCCCGCGCGGTCGGACAGCGCGCCCATGAGCAGGGTGGTCACGGTGGCCGTCGCCGCCGAGGCCGCCACCATCGTGGCAATCAGCCCCGACGAGGCGCCAAAGACATTGTAAATGAATACATTAAAATACATGTTTTCGAGTGTCCAGGCCAACTGTCCCACCAGCCCGAACATCACAAGGATGGTCCACATCCTCGCTCCGATCTTTTCCTTTTTCATACGCAAAACCGCTGAAAGATCTTCAGTAACTTCTCCTTATCTTCTCCATTGTCCAGCAATGGGTTATATTCCACGCAGTCAAAACTGCTCAGCCGCCCGCTCCCGATCCATCGGGACAACAGCCGATGCGCCGTATCAAAGGTCAGCCCGCCGGGCATCCGATACCCCGTCGAGGGAAACGCTTTCCCGTCCATCACATCCACGTCAAAGGACAAATGAATGTATTTCCCCTGCGTCCGTTGCACAATGGCATCCACGATCCCGTCCGGATCGTCCGTCACCTGTTCGGGGGTAATGAGGGTCACGCCCTGTTCCTTGATCGTCGGCCATTCCCCCGCATCGATCGAGCGGGCGCCTAAGATATAGATATTATCTCCGTAAAGATGGATTTTATGTTGCCCGACCGTCAATTTATCACAACAAAGCCCCATGGCCGCCGCCAACGGCATGCCGTGGATATAGCCGCTCTCGGTCGTCTTCTCGGTATGGATGTCGGCGTGCCCGTCTATGTAGACTACCGCCACGTTCTCAGCACCCACCCGATCGGCCAGCGCCGCGATCGACGCCATCGCCACCGAATGATCGCCGCCGATCACAATGGGAAACCGCCCCGCCTCATGTGCCGCACTCACCATGCGGTACACCCCGCGGGATACCTGCATCACCGTGCCTACGTTCTGCAGCCGCCAGTCAAAGAGCACATCACCCTGCTCCCGCGGCTCGGTAAAATCGCAAAATTGCGCCCGTGCGCCCAAAACCTGCGCCAGATCATCCCGCAACGCCCGATAGGCCTGCTCCGATCCTTGCGAGGGCGAGCCGACACACACCGGCGCTTCGCATACGGTATAGTCTTTCATATCCATACCCCCAAAATCCACAATACCAGCAGATGCAACGGGTAACATGCGTAAAAAGCATATTTCACCCGCGGCCCCCGCTGTCCGTTATAACCCAAACACAGCGCCCAACCGAGCACGCCCATCATCTGGATCGGATGGTACAGGCCCGACAGACCGCCCATCACCAATACTACGCCCACGCCCTGCCAGATCTTGTTTGAAGCGCACCGATACAGCACGAAAATCAAAAGCACACCGCCCGCGCCGTAATCGGCGTACAGCAGATGCGCCGCCAAAGCACACCCCAACGGCACCAGCATCGCCGCCACCGTCAGCCCCCGCTTGGCCAGCGCCTCATAGCCCCAAAGCCCAAGCAGTCCCAGCAACAGCGTCAGATATACATTCTGCCCCGTCAGGTGAATCACCCGCCCCGAAGACACCAGATCAAAAGGAATCTCCGAAATCAGGGCAAACAAAGCCAGCCGTAAGGCATACCGCCCACGGCTCGATGTGCGCACAAACCCCTCCGCAATAAAAAAACAAAAGATCGGAAAGGCCAAACGCCCAATGCCCCGCATCACCCAGTATACCCCCATCGGCACGGCATCTTGAAATACCACCGCCGCATGATCGATCACCATTGCGATGCAGGCTATTGTCTTGAGTACAAAACCATTCATAGTTATATTGTCCCAAATCCCACCTCAAAAGTCAAGAAAAATTCGTTCCCTCTTGCCTTTCCTTTGTTGGTGTGATATAATTCGTTTAAGCGAAGTTTGCGTTTGAACGAAGGATGAATGATATGAATTATTTAACCTGTAAACAAATGGCCGAAGTTTGGGCTTGCACCCCGCGTCGGGTGCAGGATCTGTGCAAAAAGGGAGCGATCGTCGGCGCCGTGCGCCACGGTCGGGAATGGCTGATCCCGCCCAATACGCCCAAGCCGGCCGACGGGCGCAAGGCCGACAGCCCGCCGCCCGCCTGCCATACCCTTGCCGATTTTATGGATCCGTTTTTGTCCTATACCCGTCCCGGTCAGTTGCAAGACCTGCTGGATCGGCTGGACGACTCACCGGCGCACGATCTGTTCCGCGCCCAGATCCATGCCTATCGCGGCGAGATCGAGCAAGCGCTGTCTTTGTTGCTGGCCCATAAGCAGGATCATCTGGCCCTTTCCCTGCGCGGCGTGCTCTCCACCACCCTTTGTCTGTGCGCCATCGCCACGGGCAATACCAAACTGTGGCAGGATACCGCGCAATATCTGTCGAACACCCCGCGCGCCGATGTCAAGAACCGTGCCCTGCTCGACTTTTGGCAGGCGGCCAACATCAGCATGATCTCCGACTATTCCCACTTCTCCCCCCCCTTCCGTCGGGGCGATTTCTCCGAACTGCCGGCAAATATCTATCCCATCGCCCGCTTTTATTACGCTCACTATCTCTATCTGCAAGCCCATCAAACACCCGTGGAAAGCATCAGCGGGCGGGTTACCATGTTCTTTATGTATCTGCTGCCCCTCACCATGGAGCCGCTGATCTGTCAGACCCACATCGAGGGCGCCATGATCACCGAACTGCACCTGCGCCTGCTCTGCGCGGTGGCCTACCATACCTCGGGGCAGGATACCTTGGCCATCGACCAGATCAAACGGGCGCTCGATCTGGCCCTGCCCGATCGGCTCTATCTGCCCGTGGCCGAATATTATCAATCACTCGGCCCTTTGATGGACGATCTCATCCTCAACCGCGCGCCCGACGCCCTCGCCCCCATCAAGCGCCTGAGCAAGGCCTATCATCAGGGCTGGATCCTCATCCACAACGATGTGCTCAACCGCACCGTATCCTCCTCCCTCTCCCACCGCGAACGCCAGATCGCCTCTCTTGCCGTCTACGGTCTTTCCAATAAGGAGATCGCCGACCGTCTGGGCATCACCGTCGATGCCGTCAAGCAGACCCTACGCAGTACCATGAATAAGACCGGCGCTCAAAACCGCAAAGAATTGTATCGTTTTATCTGAAAAAAGTGTAGTCGCATATCGGCGGCTACACCTTTTTTTTCATTTTACGGGATTTTTTTCTTGTTTTGTGTCCATTATACTGTAAATAGAAAGAAGGTGATCGTTTGCCTAATTCCCATCTGCCCCGCGAGGGCGACCTGTACAAAAAATTCCAAATCGATCAATCGGTCTTCCATATCCACTATGGCTATTATTCCGATCAGGAACGGCTGCTGGGCGAACCCATTCCCATCCTGCCCGATCTAAAGCTCTCTCCCGCCTATACAACGGAGGGGCATCGGATCACCACCCATATTCAGGATGCCTGCCACCACTACCGTCCCCGAGAATCGATCTCAAACGAAGACTGGTGCGCCGACTGCATCCATTACCTAAATCCCAACGATGAAATCTCCGTCTGCCTGTGCGCCGACATGAAACTACAGGAGGAAACCCCATGAAAAAACACATCTTGACCCTATTGTCCTGCCTACTGGTTGTGGCCCTGCTGTGCACCAACGTTCCCGTTGCCCTCGCCGCCACGCCCGATAAGCGTATCGTCGATGACCAGACCATCGACCGCTATCAGTCGCTGATCTATGACGATAACGGTAATATTGATACCTACTCGGCCGGTGCCGTCTGGACCGACAAATCGGTCATGAAAGACACCACCGCCCTCAATCCCAATATCCCCATGGTCAATGAGGACGAAAACTTCCTGATCGCCCTCTCAGCCATCGCCTCCAATAAAGAAATCATCGGCTACTCGGCCATCCCGACCGATACCATGATCATTCTCGACGCCTCCATGAGTATGTCCGCCCAATCGCTGCGTGACATGGTAAATGCCACCAACGACGCCATTGCCGAACTGTATCAGGTCAGCAATCACAACCGTGTCGGCATTGTTATCTACAACCGCAACGCCGATACGCTGATGACCATGGATCGCTATACCCCCAATGCCAACGGCGATTTTCTCTCCATCAATTCCACTACCATAAGCATCGCCAACGGAGTCAAAGACAGCAACGGAAATCCGGTAAGCAAATCCATCCGCCAAGGTTCGGGTACCTATATCCAAGGCGGCATCTATACCGCTTTGACAGAATTCGAACGGATATACAAAAACGATGATACCACCATCGAAAGCGGCCAGATCCAAGGCGGCACCGCCCGTATGCCCATCTTCTTATTGATGACCGACGGCCGCGCCTCCTATTCGGCATCCAACTATACGGCCGCTACCAACTCGGCCGTCGACAGCAATCTTGATGAAAGCGACCGCGCCGCTTTTCTGACCATGCTCACCGCCGCCTACGCCAAACAACAGGCGTCCGCCTATTACAACCGCAACGCCCTATTCTATACCCTCGGCTACGGCAGCGTACTCAACTACGATAACGCCGTCAGTGCGCTCGATCCCGAGAACATGACCGCCACCTTTGCCGGCTATTGCGATGCCTATAACCAAGCATCCGTCGGCGATACCGTTACCCTCTACCGCGGCGCCAACATCACCAAACGGGCAAGCGGCACCGATCTGCACTATGTCGATGCCTTCTTCGCCGCCCGTACCGACCTGTCGCAGGCATTTCGTGACATCGTACAGGAGATCATCATCCAGTCCCGTTACTACGCCACCCACATTTCGGGCACCGACCCCGACTTCGACGGCTACCTGTATTTCGAAGATAAACTGGGTCAATACATGGAAGTCAAGGAGATCAAAGGCATCAAGCACGGGCAGGACTATTTCACCGGCGCCGCGCTGGCCTCTCACTTAAACGAAACCGATCTGGGCACCATGCAAAACCCCACCGCCTTCGGTATCGCTTTCCGTGATTCGGTCAAAGCCCGTCTGAATATCGCCAACAACGCCGACGCCTTCGCCCTGATCGAAAACGCCTATGCCGCCGGCCAACTCCATTACAACAGCAACACCGATTACAGCAACTATATCGGCTGGTACTCGGATGCCAACGGCAACTACCTCGGCTTCTGGAACGAGGGCGTGACCTCTGCCCCCGCCAACGCCACCCATAAGAATAAATCCTACGGCTTCTACGGCAAGATCAACGAGAATACCGTGTCCGAGACCGACATGATGTTCATGTCCATCATGGTGCGCACCGAGATCGCCACCGGCGACCAGACCGTCATGTGGCGCATCCCCGCCTCCCTGATGCCCATGGTCACCTATAAGGTCGAACTCGACGGCACCACCATTGCCGGCTCGACCGTCAAGAGCCTGTCCATCGAAAACGAAAGCACCATCGCCCCCGTTCGTCTGCTCTATGAAGTGGGCATCAACGACAAGGTCATCAACCCCCTCAACGTCGAGCAACTGGGCACCGTGAAAGACCAAAACGGCAACTACCGCTTCTGGACCAACTACTTCGATAAGTCGGCGCCCGAGCACGAGGATCATATCGCCGCCCATTCCGAGTTCTATCCCAACGCCCACAACGAGCGCTATTTCTATACCGAGGACACCCCCATCTATATCAAGAACGGCAACGACTATCTGCCCGTTACCGATCGCAACCACACCTTTAATACCTCGGCAGAAAACATCTATTACCATATCCGCTACTCTTTCCGCGAGGGCGAGAATCGGGCGATCGTCCACTACGAGCCCATCTCCACCGTCTCGCTGGGCGAGAATATGCGCAAATATGAAAACGGGCAATGGTACATCAAACAAGGTACCGTCTACCGCATCATCTATCCTACCGCTATCGTGCCGAAGGATCCTAACGCTACCGCCTCCATTGAGTTCTCCCACAAGCCTTTCATTACCTTGGAGAACGGCACACCCAAGGCCATCGTAAAACTGGGCAATAACGGCTTGACGACCATCACCCCCGCCACCGGCCTTAAACTTTCTAAAACGATGGCGCCCGGCGTGGTCAGCGACGAAACCTTTACCTTTACCGTCAAACTCACCGCCACCCCCAACCAGACCCTGGCCAACGCCTATTCCTATATCTTGGCCGATCTCGACGGGCTCAGCGGCACGGCACACACCGCCGATGTGATCAACGGTGTTATGACGGTCACCCTCAAGCCCAATCAAACGGCCTATTTCACCGACATCCCCGCCGGCTTCTCCTTTGAGATCACCGAGCAGGACAGCGTAAATTATAAGCCCTCGACCGTCACCGTCGACGGCACGCCCGCCAACGGCTTGACCGCTGTCGGCACGGTGGTGCAAAATCACCTGTCCGATGTCGACTTTGTCAACCGCCTGAAAGATACCGGCGTCCTGTCGATCACCAAAACGGTGGAACACCCCTACGGTAACCACTATGTCATTCCCGACAACATTACCTTCCCCGTCACCGTAACCCTCACCGATGCCTACGGGGTCCCCTACGCCAACAAAACCTTCCCCGGGGTCGGCACCACCAACGCCAACGGCGAGATCTCCTTTACCATCGCCCACGGCCAAACGGTTATGCTCACCGATATCCACGAGGATATCCGCTACACGGTAACCGAGGGCACTTCGGCAGGCTTTACTCTGGATCAAAATAAATCCTCGGCGCTGAGCGGCACCGTTACCGCCGATGCCATCGCCGTGGCCCATCTGGTCAACACCTATACCCCTCGGCCCGCTTCTCCCGATATTCTTTTTATGACCGTGGCGAAAAACCTGACAGGGCGTGACTGGCTGAGCTCCGAGTACTTCATTTTTGAACTCAGGCGGGAATCCCCCGATGCCGTCAATCAGTATCCGTTGGTCGCTTCGCGCATAGTCGACTCCAGCACCAACAACAAAACGATAAGATTCCATCTGTCAGACGAAGAATATCCCACCATCGGCACCTATCTGTATGTGCTGTCCGAATATCAACCGACCGATACGGCAGGCGTTGCCTATGATCAGACCGAGCGCATCTTCGCCGTCACCGTCACCGATAAGGACATGGACGGCGCTCTGGAAATTGCCGACGTGTATAATGTGATGGGCACGACCGTCGAGCAGAACTACAGCATTTTCTCCGTTACCGCCGATCCCTTTACCAACCACTATTCGGTATCGCAGGGAACAGTGGCTACCATCCACATGACCAAAACCATGGATCGCCAAAACGGACTGGATCACGCCCTTGACGGCTTCGTCTTCCGCCTGACCGATGTCAGCGGCAACACCATCGACTCGGCGCCCACCGATGCCGGCGGCAACACCCACATTTCCATCAGTTACGCCCCTCATAACGTAGGTCAGACCTTTACCTACACCCTCAAAGAGGTGCCCTCTCAGATCACCGGCATGCAGGACGATCCCACCGAGTACACCGTCACCGTCAAGATTCTCGATAACTTCGACGGCACCTGCCGCAGCGAAGTCACCGTTACTAAGGGCAACGATACCGTAAACGGCGCCGCTTTGTTCACCAACACCTATTTGCCCGCCGCCACCACCGCCACCGTCAACATCCAAAAGGCGATGGATACCCAAAACGGCGTGGCCTACAAGCCGGATGGCTACACCTTCGGTCTGTACGAGAATGATACCCTCATAGCCACCTCCACCGCTACCGATGGAAACGGGAAAGCCACCGTGTCGATCGACTATGATGCCTTCGATATCGGCAACACCTTCGTGTATACCCTTAAAGAGATCGATCCGCAGATCACGGGCATGACCTATGACCGCACCGAGTACACCGTCACCGTTACCGTTAAGGATAACAACGGCACCGTCGATTACGATATGGCGATCACCAAGGGCAACGACACCGTAAGCGGCGACGTGACCTTTACCAACCTCTATGTACCCAAGACCATCGACATTCCCGTCACCGTACAGAAGACCATGAGTCAAAACGGCTTGACCTATAAACTCGACGGTTTTGAGTTTCGGCTCAAGGGCGAAGGGTTAGAGGAAACGCTCATAAGCGACACCGACGGCAAAGCCTTCTACACCATCACCTTGGATAAGGACGACATCGGCAAGACCCTCACCTACACCCTCACTGAGGTCAATACGGGCATTGCGGATATGACTTACGACACCAAGACGGTCACCGTTTCGATCGATGTTACGCTGGAGAACGGAGAATTGGTCGCCGCCGTCAAACAAGATGAAAAGGCGGTTACCGAGATCACGGCTGAGTTTGTCAACACCTACTCCAAGCAGGAGCCCATCCCCTCGACGGGCGACCTGAACCTGCCCCTGTATCTGACCCTACTCATTACCGGTGCAGGACTGGCCATCTCCCTGATCTATCGCAAGAAGATCACCGAATAAACGGCAAAACCCCGAACCGTAACGGTTCGGGGTTTATTTTTCTTAAAGATCGTCGGCGTCCTGCTGAGGCTTCTTGCCGTCTACCGCATTGCCGGTATACATGCCCAGCGGATCGTTCTGCGGCGAATGGAACTCCTTATTCTTGGGAGTTTTCTTCTTGTTATTCTTTTCCATGAGTATCCCTCCTTTCTGTTGGTATTTTTTCCAAGGAAATATCGATTATTCTTGACTTTTGCTTGTAATGGTGCTACAATAACAATACTCGGTCTGTTAGCTCAGTTGGTAGAGCACATCGTTCACAACGATGGGGTCACAGGTTCCAGCCCTGTACAGACCACCAAACGAAAATCCGTTCTCGCAAGAGGACGGATTTTCGTTTGTATTATTCACCATTCATTCTTCATCATTCATTCTTCATTAAAACGAATTTTCTATTTTTTGAGTTTGTCTTTTTGATCTTCCCATTTCCTCATGCAATCGTCACAAATCTCCCATCTAAAT
>JAZNYQ010000081.1:0-2410 GCA_045594545.1 Eubacteriales bacterium
TTAATTAACAATGCCGGCATCTGGCCCACCGCTTATGTGCGGGAAATGACGGCCGACGCCTTCCGCAAAACTTTAGATATCAACCTGCTCGCTCCCTTTATTCTCTGCCGCAACTTTGTCAATGAGCGCATTGCCGCCGGCAAAAAAGGAAAGATCGTAAATATGGTTTCTCAGGCGGCATTCCACGGCTCCACCAGCGGGCACGCACACTATGCCGCATCAAAGGCCGGCCTTGTCGGATTCACTATTTCCTTGGCCCGTGAGGTAGCGCCTAACGGTATTAACGTCAACGCTGTTGCCCCCGGCATGATGCGCACCCCCATGAATGAACAAGCCCTCAAAGAGCGGGAAGATGAATATATCCAGCGTATTCCCCTGCGCCGCATTGCCGATGCGTCCGAGGTGGCCGACGTGGTTGTATTCCTCTGCTCCAAACAGTCCGATTATATGACCGGCACCACGCTGGATGTGACCGGCGGCATGTTAATGCGTTAATTTTTATTTTACATAAGGAGAACACCATGAAACTTTTAGGTATCGGAGATCTTTTTATCCCCAGTCCGTTTATTCAGAAAGGCATGGCCTCGCTGGAAGAATACGGCGTCGAGGTAAACACGATCGAATGGCAATTGGACGGTTTTGAACAATTGCAACACATCAATCTGGATGTGGAACTGCACGGCCCCAACGGTTTTACCGTGCCCGACTACATTCTGGATGCCGCACAGGATGTTGATATCCTCATCACCCAATTCCTGCCCGTCGGCAAAACCTTGATCGAGCATTGCAAAAATCTTAAATATATCGGCGTACTGCGCGGCGGATATGAAAATGTAGATGTAGAAGCCGCTAAAGCCGCCGGCATTACCGTGTTCCACACCCCCGGCCGCAATGCGGAATCGGTGAGCGACTTTACCGTCGGCATGATGCTTTGCGAAGCCCGCAACATCGCCAGAGGTCATCACGGCATCAAAAACGGCGAGTGGATCCGCACCTATCCCAACAGCGCCGATATTCCTGACTTTGTCGGACGTACCGTCGGCTTGGTCGGATACGGCCAGATCGGACGCTTGGTTGCCAAAAAACTGTCCGGTTTTGACATGAATGTACTGGTTTACGATCCTTTTGTTAAAGACATTCCCACCGTTTCTTTGGAAACGATCATGAAAGAAAGCGACTTTGTTTCTCTTCATGCCAGATTGACCCCCGAGAACGAACACATGATCGGAGAAAAGGAATTGGCTATGATGAAGCCGACCGCCTATCTGATCAACACCTCCCGTTCGGGATTGATCGATGAGGCTGCGCTCTACGACGCTCTCGCTAATAACCGCATTGCCGGTGCGGCGTTGGATGTATTTGACGAGGAACCGGTATCCAAGGATAATCCTCTGGTTACCCTGCCCAATGTTACTGTCACCCCGCACATGGCCGGCGGCAGTCAGGACGCTTTCCGCAATACACCCAAACTGCTGGCCAACGATATGAAACATCTGTTTGACGGCTCGGACACCCCCTGCCGATTCATCATTAAATAAGGAGATTAACGATCATGGCTCTTGTAACCTTAAAAGAAATGCTGGCGGATGCCCAGAAAAATCATTACGCTATCCCCGCCTTCGACGTGTCCAATTATGAAATGGTGCGTGCCGTGGCTGATGTTTGCCAAGAGGAACGCTCTCCCATTCTGTTTATGGGATTGGAATATGACTTTGCCGGTACCGGACGTGACTACATTGCCCAGTTGTGCAAGTTGACCTCCGATCTGTACGATGTTCCCGTTTGCCTGCATTTAGACCATGCGGAAAATCTGGAAAACATCAAGAAAGCCATTGATGCCGGCTTTAGTTCGGTTATGTTTGACGGCTCTTCCCTCCCGTTCGAGGAGAATGTTGCCAAGACGGCTGAAGTTGTAAAATACGCCCATGCTCACGGTGTAACGGTGGAGGCGGAACTGGGACATGTGGCCAATGCCATTGCCGGTACCGAAACCAAAAATGAAGCGGTGGACTCAGAAGAAGATATTGAGAATGCGCTGACTCGTCCGGAAGAAGCGGCCGAATTCATTGAACGCACCGATGTAGACTGTCTGGCTGTTGCCATCGGCACGGCCCTCGGTGTGTATAAATCCACCCCCAAGCTGGACGTGCCCCGTCTGGCAGAGATCCGCAAGGTGGTCAGCGTGCCTTTGGTGCTGCACGGCGCCTCCGGTCTTACCGATGACAGCATCCGCGCCTGTGTAAAGGAAGGTATCTGTAAGGTAAACTTTGCCACCGAGCTGCGTATTGCCTACACCGAGGCGGTGCGTGAGGTGTTGAACGGTGACGAAAAGATCTACGATCCCAAGGTGTACGGCAAGGCCGCACGTGCCAAGGTCAAGGAGCTGGTCAAGAACCGTATGATCGTTTGC
>JAZNYQ010000082.1:0-8675 GCA_045594545.1 Eubacteriales bacterium
CCCTTAAACGGGTTTTGCTATAGTCTATGATGCGACGGAAACGGATATGTATCTTTTTTCTGTAGGAAAATTGTTGATAGAAACGATCCGACGGGCGGTCAGTTGACAAGGATTGTAAGCCGGTTGTATAATAAGAATAATTTTAGGTAAATGGTTTTTATCGAAATGAGAGGCAATTATTGTAAAATTTGCAACAGCTCAGTTTGATGATTTAGAAAGGAAAGTGGTGTGGGAATGGCATTTGGTATCTTTTTGAATTTCGAAAAGGCGTCCATAGAGATCATTGAAGATCAAATTGCAAAAATGACAAATAACAATGTGATTCATTATGAAGATTCAGGTACCGATGAATTAAATGAAGAGAGTTTTGTAGAGAATTTGAAGAATGGCTCCGTTGCGATCGTCTTCATTCAGAATCTGTTGGAAACGGCATTAAATACCATCTTAAGGCGGAGAGCGGAAATCGCCGAAACGGACATACTGAAATCCTCTATAAATGTAAAATTGCAGATCATAAGTGTGATATACGGATTTGATTTATCGGCAATTAAATCGGATCATTCCTATGCGGTCTATCGTGATATTGAAAAAATCAGAAACGATATTACGCATTTTAAGAGTAATGTTCTATGTGAGGCGACGGCAATTCCGGCGGATGTGAAGATAGATTTGGGCACATCCAAGGTTGCGCTCGCCACCATTTTTACACAGGACTATGTAAGAGAAGGCTATACGCAGGTAAAAAATCTCATAAAGCGGATTTGTGAATTGTGCGGGTTATATGTTAACGAGGATGTACAGGTCATTGATTGTGACGGACGGGATAGTATTTGCGAATTCATTGTTGACAGCGATCCGACCACTCGCAATTAACGGATATAAAAAATGAAAAATGAGAAAACAGAAACCACCGGCAGGTGGTTTCTGTTTGTATAAAAGAAAATTCGTTAAGTTTTTCTGAAATGAGTAGGTGTTATGCCGGTTTTTGCTTTGAAGATGCGGGAAAAGTAATTGACATCGGGATAGCCGACATTCAAAGCAATGGAACTGACTGAGGCAGAGGTTACGCTCAATAGATGTTTGGCGTGTTCGATACGAACGGTGTGAATATAGTCGGTAATGGTCACACCAAAGGCCGAACGGAAGGCGCGAGATAAATGAGCAGGAGAAACATAGAAATATCCGGCAATGGTAGAGGCCGATATGGGTTCGCTGTAATGGTGATCGATATAGTCGTGAACGCGTTTAGCTAGCGAGTAGGTGCGGGACGGCTGCTTGCGCTTCCATTGCGCAGAACAAGAAGCTGCGTGATTTGGATATTCGTGGTTTGCAGAGCGAATTGATCCAGAACGGGTGCAATCTCGGCCAGCACCTGCGTGTCCTGCCCGGTATTTCGAGGGAAAAGGTGGCTTATGAGGATAATTACCCTAACCCCGAATTCCATCTGAATGCCGAAACGGTCAAGGGCAAAACAAACGAATTTACCCGCTGACCGAAAACAAATTCGGTTCATAACCGAGCTTGTTGATTTACAGATAAAGTCCTCCGGAATATGATCCGGAGGACTTTGTGTTCTTAGGGCAAATCCTTTTCGTGAAGTATAACTCCGCTGTTTTTCAAACTTTCTTGGAGTTCCGTGATGCTTAGTTGAGAAAAATCACCGGAAATGGCAGCCGCGGTACCGGCGGCCTGTCCGGTAACGGCACAGCAGGGAATGACTCGCATGATATTCCACATGCTGTCGGTCACCGACGTGCATCGACCGGCGGTAATCAGGTTTTTCACCGATTTAGAATAAAGCGTGGAAAAGGGAACTTCATAAACAGGACCTCTTTTGCGCCAATCGGAAACCATACCAATGGAATCTTCGAAGAATTTGTGTTCTTCTGTATCGTGGAGGGTATATTCTCCGGCCATTCTTCGGGTCATGCGAATTTGCGGTGTGGTTGCAATGGATGTCGGGATAAGTATAGGATCGTTTTTTCTTTTCTCAAGGATGCTGTTGAGTGTTGAGGCGTGAGAAAGTTGCATCATTTCGGAAAGCTCGACGCCGCAAAGACCGGTAAATCGTTTTGGGTGGAGCAGCTCCACTTGGGGGCTTTCCCTTTTTCATCATCAGGGATATCGGCAACGCCAATCTCGTTTAATTTGTAGCCGTTTTTCCCAAGGGAATAATACCATGCGGCTAAAATATTTCCCTGCTTGAATGTTTCGGTAGGGGCTTGGGCGAAATAAGCGATATCGCAATCTCCCGTAGCGTGCGCAACCGATATATGTGCTCAAACGGCGCCTTATTTGCGATACGAAGACGGGGGATTTAAGCCTTGGCGGCGGAAGGTGTCGCACAGATGCTGACCCGAGGTAAAACAACAGGCGGCGGCGATCTCCTCCATCGAGAGGGACGTGCGTTGGATCAGACGGAGGGCTTGGTCGCAGCGGTGGCGGGTAAGCGCCTCTTTGGGGGAGTGGCCCACAGCGTCGCGAAAGATACGAAACAACTGGGAGCGGCTCAGACCCAAAGCGCGGGCGAGGGAATCAACGGTGAGCGGGTCGGTGTTTTGCTCGTGTTCCATCAGCCACAGCGCCCGATTGTAATAAGCGGAGGCGGGGTTGGCTGCGGTGCGGCCGCAATCGCCCAGCAAGGCAAACAGCCGCAACAGCCCGCCCATGGTCGCCAGATCGGCGTGACGCAGGGAGGCGTCTTTATAGATGCGGCGCATGCAACGGTAGATGCTTTCGGCCTGGCCGCTCAAATCAAGTATCGGATTTTGGCGGGTGATTCCCAATTCATCCAGGATCAGCAGGCTGTCTGCACCGCGCCAGCCCGTCCAGACGTAGTGCCAAGGGGTCTGCGCATCGGCTTGGTAGACGGTAATTTCCTTGGGAAAAATGAAGAAAGCCTGCCCTTTTTTGACGGGGAAAGTGCCGAAATCGTTGTGGAGAACGCCACTGCCGTCGATAACGGCGTGCATGAGCAGGTTGGTGCGCACGTGTGGGCCATAGCGATGGGACGGATGACAGACCTCTTCGCCGTTGTCGGCCAGCGAAATATCCAGCAAAAAAACACCTCCATGCAACATTTTAAGTATATTTTACAACATAATCCCCTTGTTGTAAAGGGATATCGGTTGTTATACTAAAAGAAAAAAAGGAGTGTTTGCTATGAAAATTACCTTTATGGGCGCCGGCTCTACCGTCTTTGTTCGTAATATCATCGGCGACTGCCTGTGCGTCGATTCTCTCAAGGACAGCGAATTTGCGCTGTATGATATTGACGCCAAGCGGTTGAGTGAAAGTGAAGCAGTTATCAAGTCGATCCAGAAGGATAAGGGTGGCAACGGCAAGATCACGACCTATTGCGGCGTGGAAAACCGCAAGGACGCATTGCGCGGAGCGACCTTTGTCATCAACGCTATTCAGGTTGGTTTGTACGATCCCTGCACCATCATCGACTTTGAGGTGCCTAAGAAATACGGTCTGCGCCAGACGATCGGTGATACCCTCGGCATCGGCGGCATCATGCGCGCACTGCGCACCATTCCGGTCATGGAGGATTTTGCCCATGATATGGAGGAGGTCTGCCCCGATGCGTGGTTCTTGAACTACACCAACCCCATGGCCATGCTCAGCGGCTATATGCTCCGTTATACCGGCGTCAATTTCGTCGGCTTGTGCCACAGCGTGCAGGTCTGCTCGTCCGGTCTGCTTAAAGGCTTGGGCATGGAGGATCAGTTGGAAGGTCGCCGCGAACTGATCGCCGGCATCAACCATATGGCGTGGTTGCTGGAGATCCGCGATGTCAAGGGCAACGATTTGTATCCTGAAATCCGCAAGCGCGCCCTTGCTCGTCTGGAGAGCGGCGAGAAGTTTGGTGATATGGTGCGTTATGACTATATCCGCCGTCTGGGCTATTATTGCACCGAGTCGAGTGAGCATAACGCCGAGTACAACTGCTTCTACATTAAGGATAAATATCCCGAACTGATCGAAAAGTATAACATTCCGCTGGATGAATATCCGCGCCGCTGTATCACGAATATCGAAAAGTGGCAAAAACAGTATGAAGAGATGACGGCGCCCGATCATGCCGAGCATAAGCGCACCTTTGAGTACGGCTCGTACATCATGGACGCCATCATGACCAACACGCCTTATAAGATTGGCGGCAACGTCATCAACAATGGCATGATCACCAACCTGCCTGCCGAGGCTTGTGTAGAGGTTCCTTGTCTGGTGGACGGCATGGGCATTCATCCGACCTACGTCGGTGCTCTGCCCGAACCGTTGGCGGCCATGAACCGCACCAACATCAATCCCCAGTTGCTCACCATCGAAGCGGCCAAGACCCGCAAGAAGGATCTGATCTATCAGGCGGCCATGCTCGATCCGCACACCGGCAGCGAATTGGACATCGATACCATCGTTAAGATGGTCGACGATCTGATCGAAACACACGGCGACTGGCTCCCGAAGTATCATTAAAAGCCATTAAAAAAATTGCCGTATAGGCGATGGGTTAACAATGATTTAGGGTGCAAAAGCAACGAAAAAACATAGCCACTGTAAAGTGGCTATGTTTTTTTGCAACGCTCCGACCGATCTTCCTTATCACTCGTCTTGCAAACGGGTTTTGTTGCAATTTATACAACAGCAAAATCTTTTATTCCATGCCCGAACCATGGCGTAAAAAAACACATATTTTTTGTATTTTCACCTATTTTATAATTTTAAATGACGTGATACACTAAAAAAAATAGGCAAAAAGGAGAATAACATGAAACTGAGAAAACCCGATCGGATCAATATTTACACCGAGACCGGTAGCACAGACGGAGTAGATGTGAAATTTAATGCGGGTAAGGTGACACTTACTGCCGATCAGACGCCGGTACGGTATCTGCGATTTCGATGGAACTTTACCGAGTGTGAAAAGCGCAATGAGCCTGTGAAAATTTTAGGAGACGAATGGGAGCGCGCTTATGCCACCATGGAATGGCGCGGCATAGTTCCCGTACGCACGATGCCTTGGGTTTGTATCGTATCCAACGGTAGCGACAGCAATTTGAATACCGCCGGCCGATTTACCGAATGTTTTGGTGTTAAGGTACGTCCCGGTGCCATGTGCTTTTGGCAGTACGATGGAGCCGGCGTTACCTTATGGGCCGACGTGCGTTGCGGCGGTATGGGAGTCATTCTCGGAGGACGCACACTGGATGTGTGTCAAGTCGTTTTCGGTGAGTATCGGGATATGTCGGCCTTTCGTGCCGCCCGCGCTTACTATAAAACCTTGTGCGATGATGCGCTGACGATCGATCATAAGGTGTACGGCAATAATAACTGGTATTATGCTTACGGCAAGTCCTCACAGGAGGAGATACTGGCCGATACGGAACTGTTGGTCAGTTGTTGTGAGGGTTTGGAAAACCGTCCCTACATGGTAATTGATGACGGGTGGTCACAAACGAAGGGCGATGCCCCGTGGGACGTGCTCAATGAGCGGTTCTACGACATGAAACAGCTGGCGAAGGATATCACGGAACGGGGTGCCCGTCCCGGCATTTGGTTCCGTCCGTTGGCAGATAAGAAAAAGGAGTTGCCGCTCAATACGCCGGAAGTAAGGGCCAAATGGAGAGATATGTATTTGGATCCTTCGCATCCCGATGTGCTGGATTATGTGGCAAAAACCGTGTCCCGACTCTCTAAGGAATGGGGATATAAACTGATTAAGCACGACTTTTCAAGTTATGATATGTTCGGCGCATTTGGATTCCAAATGGCGGACGCCATAACAAAGGACGGATGGTGTTTCTATGATCGCGGCAAGACCTCGGCTGAGATCGTGCTTCAACTTTATCGTACCATTAAAGAGGCTGCGGCGGAGGATACGCTTATCCTCGGTTGCAATGTGATCGGTCATCTGGCGGCCGGTCTTGTGCATCTGAACCGCACCGGCGATGATACCAGCGGAAAGGAATGGGAGCGTACCCGTGCTTTCGGCGTAAATACGTTGGCCTTCCGTATGCCGCATCATGAGGCCTTTTATCATGCCGATGCCGATTGTGTCGGCATTACCGAACATATTGACCCGATGCTCAATCTCGAATGGCTGCGTGCGCTTACCGTGAGCGGAACCTCTTTGTTCGTTTCGCCTCGGCCAAGTGTGGTGGATGACCGTTACCGAGAGGCACTCAAGGCGGCGTATGCCCGCAATTCGATACAGGCGGATGTGCTGGAGCCGCTTGACTGGATGGAGAATATGTGCCCCAATCGTTGGCTGCTCAACGGTGAGGAAATCGAATTTCATTGGTATTCACCTGACGGGGTGGAAAATTTCAAAGGCTAAAAGATTACCGACAGACGCTTTTTGTCTGTCGGTTTTTTTCTGGATTTAAGCGGAAAATCCAGAAATTTATGCCAATTTGCCCATAAATTCATTAAAAAATATGTGACTTTGCGTAAAAATACACATATTTTTGTTTTTTTACCTATTCTATAGAACATTAGCTTGTGCTATGCTTAGTGTAGAATAGTTTGGAGGAATATCTATGAAACCCTGCACAGCCCGTCGATGTGTCCATCTGGATTTCCATACATCACCGAGCATACCGGACATCGGCGCAAGTTTTTCTAAGGAGAATTTTCAAAAGGCATTAACCGTCGGGAAGGTAGAGAGTATTACCGTATTTGCCAAGTGCCACCACGGCTATTGCTATTATCCGACCTCAGTGGGTACGCAACACCCGAATTTAAATTTTGATCTGACTACAGCATGGATCGAAGCGGCGCATGAGATCGGCATAAAGGCTCCTATCTATATTACCGGAGGTTTTTCAGCGCTGGATGCCGAGCAACACCCCGAATGGCGTGCGGTCAACAAGGATGGTACTTATAACAGCAAGTACGACTTTTCGGCAACGGAGGATACACCGATTCCGAACGGAGCATGGGCGAATATGTGTCTGTCGGGTGGCTATGCCGATCATATCTATGAACTGACCGAAGAGATCTGCAAAAAATACAGAGAGATCGACGGCCTGTTCTATGACATTGTTGTTCAGGGCGGCCCCTGTTATTGTGAGCACTGCAAGGCCGGCATGAGAAAATTGGGTATCGATATAGAAGATCCGGCCGCTGTGCGGGAATATTGGCTGTCTCGCCGACAGGTGTTTATGATCCGCTGTCGGGAGATCATGGAAAAATATCATCCCAACGCCTCGATCTTTTTCAACAGCGGCGGGGCATCTCCGTATCATCCCCGAATGCATGGTTTGCAGAGCCACTATGAAATCGAAGACCTTCCTTCGAACGGTGGCGGATATGATAAATTGCCGTTCATGGCCAAATACTTTTCCCGCTACGGAAAACCCTATATCGGTATGACCGGCAAATTCCACCTCACGTGGGGCGAGTTCGGCATGTTCAAGAGCAAGGAAGCGCTTCGGTATGAAGTGACGGCTATGGCCATGCAACAGGCCGGTTGCTCAATCGGAGATCATTGCCATCCCGACGGCGAGATGGAATTGCAGACCTACGAAAATATAGGTTACGCCTATGACTATTATGAGAAGATCCGTCCCTTCTGCATCGGGAAACCGGTCACCGATCTGGGAATTGTGGCCGGTGCGGGAGAAGCCTCCTATATCGGGTTGGGCGATGCGTTAGCGGAAGCGCAACTGGATTATCGGGTGCTGGTTGACGATGAGTATGATCAGTTTGATACGGTGATCCTCAGCGACTCGGTAACATTGAAAGACGCGTCGGTAAAGAAATTGCAACAGTATATTGCCAAGGGCGGTAAGGTGTTGGCCTTTGGAGACAGTATTGTGCGTGACGGTAAGTTTCTCATTGACGTGGGGGCTGAATATGTAGCACCGGCTCCGTATGATGTGGATTATATCTATGCCGCAGACGGTTTTGGTGCGGATTACGAGTTGCCGAATGCACCCATGCTGTGTTATCGGCCGGGCGCGCATCTGAAGGCTACCGACGGTGAAGTGCTGGCCTACAAATGGGATCCCTATTTCTCCCGTACATACGGTCATTACTGCGGTCATTTGAATACCCCTCACAATAAGAAGGGAACGCCCCGACCGGCGATCGTAAAGAAGGGAAATGTGGTATACGTAGCGCAACCGATGCCGAAGATCTATAAGATGTTTGGCAGTCTGTTCCATAAACGGTATATGCTGCAGGCCTTGCGCTTGCTTTACCGAAAGGAACCGTTCAAGGTCAATTTGGGAGCACAGGGTATGGCAACGCTGGTAAAACAGGAGAAAAACCGGCGTTATTGCCTGAATCTGCTCTATGGCAGTCCGGTGCGACGGGGTAAGGCCGAGGTCATTGAGGATCTGCACCCGCTCTATCGGATCCCTGTGGAATTAACGGTGCCGGAACGAATCGTTCGGGTTACCGATGCGCTGACAGGAGAGGCGATACCGTTTGCCTATGAGGAGGACAGCTTGAAACTGACCGTTCCGGAACTGCACTGTCACAGCGCCATACTCTTTGAGTATTAACCATGTGTAACACGGAACAGGAGTCCGTAAAAAATAAAATTTTTATTTGGAGGAAAATACCATGAAAAAGTCTCTTAAGCAGATGCTTTCGTTGGTGCTGTGCCTGTGCATGTTGGTCGGACTGCCGATCTCCGTCAGCACGGCTGCCGATGAAACCCC
>JAZNYQ010000083.1:0-25917 GCA_045594545.1 Eubacteriales bacterium
TGTCAAAGAGGGTTCTTTGACACGCTGAAGAAGGCTTACGCCTTCTTATTTTTTCTTCTTTTCTTATTATATAGGATGACATAGCCGACAAAGACGATCAGCGCGAGGGCGGTTAATACGATCAGCACGATCACGGCGGGATGGGTAAAGAACTGTTTTAAGCGATAGCGTATCGTCATGCCCGCATCCCGTTCGGCCGACTGTCCCGCCAGCGCGGGGACTTTGCCGATGACGGTTCCGTCGTAGGTGACAGTGATGGTACCCAACTCGTCCCCTTCCCTCACGGGGGCTTCGACCTCGTCGGGGGCATCGACGGTCAGTTCGATCAAAGATGAATCGTAATCGGTGGGCACGACATACATCAGATCGGCGCCCGACACCAGCATAGCGGTATCGGTATTGCGACAGAGGATGACGCGGGTACTGTCGCAGATCATGCCCTGTTTGAGCACGGTAATGCGCTGATACCGGTTTCTGACCCATTCGAGTCCGGCGGTCAGTTGGGCATAATGATTGGCGGCATCGTTACCCGCCTGAAAGACGACGGCCAGCACCTGCATACCGTTAAAGGTACTGTAGACGCCCTGCGAATAGCCGCCGGTAGCCGTATAGTGGTTCTTAATACCGATGGCACGGGCATACCCGTACTCGCCCGAGCCGAGCAGAAGATTGGACGAATACATGAGCCGTTCTTCGCTTTGGTCGGTAGCGGGCATACGGTAGAAGGTGGCATCGGAGATCGCGAGCAACGCTTCATTTTTCATGAAGGCTTGCAGAAGTTTCACGGCGTCACGCGCGGTGGTATAACTCTCGCTTGACTCGCCGTGGGTGTCGGCAAAGTAGGTGGCGGTCATACCAAGTGCTTTCGCCTTTTCGTTCATGGCATTGACAAAGTCCTCGACGGTCCTGCCCGTAGCCAGCGCCAGAATGTTACAGGCTTCATTGGCATTTTTGACCAGCACGGCATAGTAGAGGTCTTTTACGGTGAGCGTTTCGCCCACGGCGAAGTCGAGCCCCGAATGGTAGACCACGCCGTCGAAGAAGCCCTCCTGCACCGTCACGGCAGACTCGGTTTGCAGGCTCTCATTGGCCAGCAACACGGTCATGACCTTAGAAGTAAAGGCGGCGGGGACACTGCCGTCGATATTCTTTTCATAGAAAAACTCGCCCGTGATCACGTCATACAAAGCGGCGCTTTGAGCGGCAAAGGCCGGGCAAGGCTCTGCCGCGGGCGGCAGGGCAGCCGAGACCCCCGTCATGAGCAACGCCAGAGCCAGAATGAAACAAAGAAAACGCTTCATATCAGCCGTAGATCTTCAGTTCGTTCATTTCGGTCCAGTCGATCTCCGGCGGCGTGCCGTGGTTCTCGACCAGTTCCAGACGGACATACTTTGCCTGTACCGGTTCGGTGGCAAATTCCTGCCAACCCTCAGCCTTATCGGTGGTGATGGTGGTAAGCAGTTTCCAGTCGACGGCGTTGATATCGTCCTCGGCGGTACGCAGGTTTTTGGCGTCATCGCTGTTGGAATAGTAGACATTGACCGTTTTGGCCAATTCTTCGAGGATGGAGATGGTCACGCCGACGTTGCAGAACAGTGCGATCTTGCTGACGGTCTGTTCCTCGCCGAAAAAGTCAAGCACGACATTGGCTGGGCCCATGGTATGAGCGCCCCAAGTGCCGCCGTTGCGGTCAATATCATCATTAATAAGGTTGTTGACCCAGAGCATGGGGTCATTTTCGGTGTGCGAACACCAGAGAACGCGGGTGTAATAGGAGCCGTCACGGCGGATTCCGTACTGATTCATGGAAATATCCTCCTTCATTTTCATTATTCTCATTGTAGCACATGCGGCTCTCAATGTCAAAAAAAACGGAGTAAAAACTCCGTTTTTTCTTATACATTGCCTTGGATGATGCGCAACAGTTCGTCCGAAAGGATCTCACGGGTATCGTCATCGACCAGACTGAAGCGGTTGCCGTCGTTGGGTGTGGACAGGTAGTTTTATACACAATAAGGCATATCGTTTTCCTTGAGCAAGGAAATGACATCACGCATCCAGTTTTCGCGGGACGTGCGATCGGCGTGGCGGATGGTGCCGAACTCACCGCACCAGACGATCTGATCGGGATGAGCCTTTTGAAAATCGAAGGCGGGTTTGGTGAGGCTGCGCAGGGTATCCTTATTGATGGGCGCGTGATAGGCGGCCTCACGGCCGTGGCAATAATGGTACTCGTTATAGCGCTCGATCTCGTCGCAGGGATAGAGCAATTTACGGTTATACAAAATGGCATCGGCATTGAGCACGCTCTGCTGGTGGGTAAACTCATGAGGTGCATAGAAGTGCCAGGTATAGACGACATTAGGGTCATCGACCACCGTCAATTCTTCCAGTTTGCGGCAGGAGTTCCAGCAGGTACCGCCGATGATCACGACACGGTCGGGGTTGACCTTACGAATCTCGGAGAGTAAGCGCAGCCACAGACGATTCCACTTGACCGGATCGACATCGCGCAGTTCGTTGAGCGGTTCAAAGGCGATCTGCGGTTTATCGGCATAGCGGCGGGCGAGCATGAGCCACAGGGCGATGAAGCGGTCTTGCAGGCTCTCATCGTCGAGCAGTTCGGTGTCCTCTTTGATGTCGCAATAGTTACCGACGGCTTTATGTAGATTCAGGACGATGCCTAAATTCTGTTTTTCACACCAGCCGATAAATTCGTCGATGATCTTCAATATCTCTTCGCGGTAGACGCCCTTTTGTTCTTCGAGGACGATCTGGTCAAAGCCCAGACGGATATGGTCCATACCGAAGCCTTTGATGCGGATGATATCTTCTTCGGTGATGTAGGTATGGAAGTGTTCCATATCGCCGACGGTGAGGATATGGTATTGAGAGGGTTGGAGGACATTAAATCGCTTATAGTTGGTGAGCCAACCGCCGATGCCCATGCCTTTTTTGTACTGACTGAAACGGTTCATTTTCTTCGTATTCCTTTCGCATAATCCCGAGGGGAGACGCCTTTTTTCTTCTTGAAAAGGCGAGAAAAGTACAGGGGGTCGCCGAATCCGCTCTGGCGGGCGATCTCCGAGATGGTGAGTTGTTGGCCGTACTGCCGAAGCAAGTCGGCGGCGCAGTTAATGCGCAGGTCAATCAAATACGCATAGGGCGTGGTGCCGTAGCGTTCGCGGTACTTGACGCGGAAATAATCGTCCGAATAGTGGGTGGCAGCGATGACGGCGGCCATGTTGAAATTCTCGTCGCTGAAACGTTCCAGTGCGGCGTCGTGCACCTTTTCAGCGGCGCTGGCAAACCGATCCTCGACCACATGTAATTCCCGACGGATGAGATCCTCGGCGGCCTTGACCAGATGGTTGACTACCGCTTGATTGGCGTGGCGATCCTCGCGAACCAGACGGAAGATCATGTCGGCCAGTCCCCCGACTTCTGAATTTTTACTGAGAACCAGCGGCAGTTCCTGATCCCGTATTGACAGGGGCAGATTGATGCAGATATTACGGAAGTACCCCTGAGAGACCGAGCCGTGCTCGATGCCCGGCGGCACTACAATAACGGTTCCTGCCTCGAACGGGTAGTCGCCGCAGGCCGTACGAAGCACCCCTTCCCCTTTTACATAGTGCATGATCTCAAAAACCTCATGTTTATGCTGGGGGTAGGCTTTCATATATTCTCTGGTGATACTGACCTTGATCTGCATATCCTTCTCCCTTATTTTTCGTTAATATGGATCAGCAGGGATTCATAACTCTCGGCAAACCGCAGTTCCAGTCCTTGTTCCATTAACTGCTTGCCGGTAAATTCGGCGGTGTCGCCGGTATCCACGGCGGTGAGGGTGTATGTCTTATCGGGGTTCAGACCTTTCCATGTACAGGTTTCGGTGAGAGTCTGACTCTCCTGCGGACAGAAGGCGATCAAAACGCCTCGTCCTTCTTCGGGATTGAAGTATTCATAGACGGCGTTCTGTGTCTTATAGTGCTGTTTGCCGTAGCCGGCCGACAGGATATAGTACTCGTCATCGAACAGGTCACGAATTTCCATATACTCATCGAGCATACGCTTAAACCAGTTGTCGTTGGTGCCGGTACCCAGCGGACCGACGGTAACACCGGCCGCGATCATGGCACGCCACTGATAGGAGTTGTTCATGCCGTCGGCGGCACGGCCGCCGCAATGGAGCGGGATCCACCAAGACAGACCGTAGTTGATATTCCGTACGCCGTCGGCGATGGTACCTTTGGTATTGGAAGTATAGTCGGTACGCCACAAGGGAACCGAGCGGGACATCATTTCGATATCCAGACGCCTTCCGCCTGCGGCGCAGTTATCGATTCGGAGCCCTTCCACCTTTTCGCACAACTGATCCAGATAGCGGTACAGACCCGTAATATAGCGGATCTCGGTATAGCCAACCATATTATCACCCAGTTGGCTGTCGTTATAGATCCAAGTTTCGGCGGGGGCAAAGTTGCAGTCCTGCCGATACCATTCGACGTCCAGTTTGATCAGCAGGTCGCCAACCAGTTCCACCATATGATCGACCGCCTTTTCGTCGCCGAAATTATAGACGAGAGTGCCCGATTGGTTGGTGGGGGTTGGGGTTAAGAAGTATTCGGGATGTTGGGTGGCCAAGCGACTGTTGCGCACACTGCGCTCGGGTTCGAACCACAGGAGCAGGTCGCGGTCTTTGGCATCGAGTGCAGCATTGACCTTATAGAAATTGCTGCTCCAGATATCGGTATTGACAAACCAGTTGCCGACCTGTGTAGACCAGACATTAGCCGTAATGTCGGCGTTGGCAGCCTCGCCGTACCAGCCGGCATCGACCCACAGCGTTTCCCATTCGTGTTCCAGACGGTCGGCCAATACCATGGCCGACAGCACGTCGTCCTCACCCGAACCGCCCGACTGGTTTAACGTCAGGGGGATGGTATGCATCGACTCGGGGATATACTCATTCAGTAACAGGGCGCGCAGGGCGTTATGTCCGGCATCGGCATCTCCGTCATAGAACATCAACGTCATGGACGGGGTGCGCATTTGCTCCCCTGCGGGCAAGGCAATGCGGGTCTCCTGCATACCGGCCTGCATCTGTACGCCCGTTTCGGTTTTGGTAAAGGTGGCTTTCCAGTTGCCCGTCCAGCCGATGGCGCCGATGAGCCCATTCTGTCCGTTGGAGAGGTCAAAATACGGGAAAGCCCCGTCGGACGAACGGCCGCCCGTGGTCTTCATGGTATAAGTTTCCTCTTGGGAAAAATCGACAAAAATAGGCTCAAAATCGTACTCACTCTTGGTACAGCCCTGTGCGGTGGTCAAGGACAGATCGGATGACTCATAGAGGCTGTTGATGGCCAAGATATCCGAAATGACGGGAGAAGCCTGCCCGCCTTCGTTGGCAAAGGAGCCGACGTAGGATACCGAGGCGTGATCCCGATCGAGTGTGGCTTGATAGGAGAAGACGACCTGTTCGGGGGAACGGTAGGTGACCGTCCAGGTATCTTCGGCTTGGTCTACCGTCTTTTCCCATGTATCGTACGAATTGCCGTCATAAGCAAAGGAAAAGAGGGAGTTGTTTTTAATCTGTTTTTCGAGCCATGCCTGCGCCCGCTCGACCGCGGTTTGTGCGGTTTGGGGGGCAGGTTGTTGCTGAGTGCAGGCGGCAAGAGAAGCCACCATACACAGACAAAGCACAACGGCTATCCATTTTTTCATTTTTTTACCGCCTTTCTCTTACGGACGATCACGCCCACGACTATACCTACTACGCCGACAACGGCACCGACGGCCACGAAAGCGGCGAAGATGAGCGGGTTATTTTGTACCTGCACGGGAATCGGTTCGGGTTCGGGTTCGGGCTCGGGTTCAGGTTCGGCCTCTTGTCCCAAGGCGAAGACGGGTTGATCGTGTTCGATAACGGTTTCGATGCTTTCGGTCTTGGTCAGGTCGATCTTATAAGAATAGTCGATCTCGATATCGGCATAGCAGCCGTCCCAGCCGCCGGGGCGATTGCTCCAGAGGTAAACTGAGCCGTCGGCGGTGGTAATATTATCGAGGTGACCGTTGTTGATGAGGGTATCGGTCTCAAAGGGGACTTCCTCCAGACACATGGCCGTTTTATACTCGGAATAGGGTTCCAGTTTGCCCTCAAAGCCTGTGATCTCACTGATCTTGGCAATTCCAAAGGTACGGGAAGTAAGGGAGAACAGTAAGCGGTCATGCTTATCATCGACGTATTCCAGCGCACCGTTGAACTGGAGTGCGGTAGAATAGTTGGTCTGCCCTGTCCATTTCAAGGTGTAATTGCTACCCACCACGCGGATGGAACAATGGGGGCCGCGGTTGGAGCCTTTGAGATTGATGGCAATGGGTTCGGAAAACTCTAAGACGATATGGTAGTCATCAATCTGCACGGCGCGCTCTAAGGTTAAAATCCGGTCCTTCTGCGCCATGGCGGTGCACAGACCGCCCATCAGACACAGGACGAGAAGAAAGCTCAGTATGCGTTTCATCGGTTTTCCTCCTTTCTCTTAAGAGCCAGAATCAGTCCGACCCCCGCACCGACCAGTGCCAGCGCACCGGCCAACATATAAGCAAGTGTGTAATCGGTTACCGTTTGTCCCTCCTGCACCTCGGGCTCTACCGTGGGTGCGGGCAACTCGTAGCCGATCTCGATATCGGTTTGCGAGATGCAGATCTCTTCCAGACGGGGCGCATACAAAGCACGTTTGCCGGAGATATCGGTGATACCATCGACACGCAGAGAATAGGACGAGGTGACATTTTTCTCGGTCATGCTCACGCAGAAGGCGATGCGGGCGCCCTTGGAATAGACGAGATTACCGGCATAGGTGAAGATATCGGTAAGGGTCATTGCGCCCTTGGAGGCACTCGGGGTAAGTGTCCAGAGGATGGTATCGTGGGTATCGTCTTTCCACTCCCAGGTACCGTTGAAGGCGGCCGTATGACCGGTGACCAGCGTGTGGCTGTCGCCCGATTCGGTGAGGTAACGGATGGCCATATTGGGCGCACCGTCACCCTCGGCAATCTTGACCGACTCGGAGAACTTGACCTCCAAGGTCATATCGTCGATGGCCTTGACAGCGGCTACGGTAAGCAGATCGGTGCTCATACCGTTGGCGGTGAGCGGAATAAATACGCCGTCGTAGCCATGGCAGTAGGAGCCGACCAGATGGCGGGTGCCGTCCTTGGTCACGATATTTTCGATGCGCTGGCTATAGGAGATCAGATCCTTAAATTCATCGGTCTTCTTCTCCTCAATACACCAGTTTACGGTAGTCGTTTCCTTAAAGGGAGCCAGACCGCCGCCGTAGTTGAGGATATCGTAAACGTTGTAGATGCCGTAGGTGGACGAGCCGTTCATGGTCCAGAGAATGCGGGTGTGGCTCTTATCCATCCACTCCCATTTACCCTTCCATTGCAGGGCGGTACTGTCGTTCTCCTTGCCCGACCAAGCGAGCTTGCCGTCGCGCACCAGACGGATGCCAAACCACGGATCGCCTGAGATCTCGACGGGAGCGCTGAAAGTGAGCACCACTTGACGGTCGTTGAGGACGTAGGCATTGGCGGTGAGATTTTTCTCGGTGATGGTATACGCCACATCCGCATAATGCCCGTCAAAGCCGTTCATATTGGGCTTGTTGCCCAGAAGATGGACGCGTTCGTCATCGGCCAGCACGATATTATTGATATGATTATCGGCCGAGAGGGCGTCGCTTCCCTTTTCCTCGATGCAGAACTTGAAGGTGAATGCTTTCCATTCTTCGGGCAGTCCTTTAAAGGCGAGGATATCAGGGATGTTGTTCAGGTCGCCGAAATTGCGCTGATTGCCGTAGATCTGCCATACCAGTTGGGTATGCTCTTCATTATAGTAATCGAGGAAGGCACCGCCCCATTGGATGGGAGTTTTCGTTTCATCCTCATTGATGCGGTACTGCAGAGCATTGGTGTCGTTCACCAGACGGATGGCGCCGTAAGGACTGCTGAGCATCTCCACGGGTGCCGAGAAGGTAACGACGATGCGGGAATCGGAAATGACCTTCACGTCGGTCACCTCCAGTTTTTCGGTGGGAGCCTCGCCGCTGACTTCCATATACACGCCGTCGTTCCAGCCCGCCTTTACGACGGTAGGTTTGATGGGTTTGCCGTCGGTGGCCGATACGACCGAGTCGATCAGTCCGTTGGCGGCGGTTACGGCAAAGGTATCGGTCTTCTTCTCTTCGAAACAGAAGACGATCTTCCAATTGTCTTTCATCACCTCACCCAACTGTCCTTCGGCGCGGAGCACCTGTCCGATATCGGTGAGATTCATCGTGTTGACGGCACGGTAGGTCCAGTAGATCTGCGTATGCTCCTCATTGGCCCATTCAAACGGATAGCCCTGCTTGGAGGAGCGACCGTACCACTGCAGTGGGGATTGCCCTTCGTTATAATACATCAAATTGTAATTTTCATCGACCACGCGGAGTCCCGCCCAGGCATTGCCAAGCATTTTGATCGGTTCGGAGAAGGTGATGAGCAGGCGGGTGTCACTGATGACTTTCACATCCGTGATCTTCATGGTACCGGTGCTGCTGATCACAACGGTGCGGGTAACACAGTCCCAACCGTCCTTATCGACGCTATCGGCGGTCAGGGACGGGTTGACGCGGTAAATATATTTATTGGAGCCTTCGTTGATCGCGTAATACGAGTCGATGAGCCCGTTGTTCTTAGTTGCTGTCACGTTCTTCGCACTGTCGGATTTGGTGCTTTCTCTTAAGGTAAAGACCAGATCCTTACCGGCATGGGCGCCGCCCTCGCTGACCATATCCAGAATCTCAGCCATGGTAATGCCTTTCGGAGTGGCTTTCATCGGGGTATTGGGCCAGTTGGGGCTGGATACGTTAAGTTCCCACGAAAGGTCGGTACCCTTGATGCTCAGCGTGGCATAGGCGCCGGCGTTGCCCACCTTCTCGGCCGAGAAAGCGATGGTCAAGCCACCGGCATTGGCGGTAACACCCTGCAGAATGAGGGTGGGAGCTTCTTCGAGGATCTCGACGGTGAGGGTATCCCAGCCGCCGGCATTGACGCCGTTGGCGGTGAGGGCGGGGTTATCGCGAGGAATATACTTATTTGAACCGTCGTTGTTGGCAAAATAGGAATCAATATAGCCGTTGCCCTTAACGGGGGTGACGTTCTTGGCGGCGTTGACGGCCGCATCCTCGATCAGATAGAACACGGCGCGGGAGCCGGCATACGTTTCTTTCAGCGCCAGCACGCCCTCCACGGTGGACACGGCATGGCCGTCCACGATGATCGAATTGTTGATCTTAAGGGTCATGGGAGTATTCGGCCAAGTGACGTAGCCCATAGTGGCTTTCCATTCCAAGGGCGTGCCCTCGGTAGCAGAAGTGAGCACGTTCCCCTGCGCATCAACCAGCCGCACATAGGCGGCACCGCCCGAATTTCCGACCTTAGCGGCATCGAACTTGATGTTGACCAGATTGGTATCGGTCATCTCGGCATCGGTGACGGTCAGCGTTTTCGCCTCGCTCAGAATGGGCATGGTGAGCACATCCCAGCCGGCATCATTGACCTCGTTGGCCGACAGTGCGGGATTGATACGGTAGAGATAATGGTTCTGTCCGTCATTCATTGCGTAATAGGAATCGATCAGCCCGTTATTCTTAGTGGGAGTCACGTTTTTATCGGCGTTGTTGGATTTTTCCGCCTCGACCAGACGAAGCACGGCGGTGCCGCCCAGTTCTTTCGCCAGCGCGCACACACCCGATACCGTATTCACTGCCTTGCCGGCTACCGTTACGGTATTGGTGATCTTACCCGTATAGGGCGTATTCGGCCAGTTAGCCGAGGAGATGGCGGCGTTCCAGTTGAGGTTTACGCCGTCCTTGGTCATGAGCTTGCCGTTTTGATCCACGATGCGTACATAGACCGATCCGCCGGCACTGCCGACCTTGGCGGCATCGAAGGAGACGGTCATGGCGTTTTCGCCGCTCACGGCGACTTCGGTCATGTTTAGGGTAGGGGCGGGATCGAGGATCTCGACAGTCAGGTCATCCCAGCCGTCGGACGCCGTACCCGAAGCGGTGAGGGCGGGGTTGACATATTTGATATAGGCATTGGTGCCGTTATTGATGGCGTAGTAGGAGTCGATCAAACCGTTGCCCTTGACGGGGGTGATGCACTTGTCAGCATTGGCGGAAGTGCCTTCCTTTATATAAAGGACACACTTGGCGCCGTTGTAGGACGAGAGCAGAGCCCGCACGTCGGCCACGGTATTGACCGTTTTGCCGTCAACGGTGACCGCGCTTGTGATCTTGCCGGTCATGGGTGTTTTCGGCCAAGTGACATAGTTCATTTCGACCGACCATTCAAGCGTATTATTTTCGGTTTGGGATTTGAGCACGGTGCCGTTTGCATCGACCAGACGAACCCGCACGGTAGCGCCGGCGTTGCCGATGGCGTCGCAGGAGAAGTTGATGTGCAATTTATTTTCCTCCATGGCGACCACTTCGGTAACGGCGGGGTTGGGGGTGGGATAGGCCAGTGTTACCCGCACCTCGTCCCAGCCGTCCTTATCGACGGTGGTGGCTTTCAGGGCGGGGTTGGTACCGGCGATATACTTGTTGGAGCCGTCGTTATTGGCAAAATACGAATCGATAAATCCGTTATTCTTCGTAGCCACGACGTTTTTACCGCTATTGGATGCGGTGGACTCCCGCAGGCAGAATACGGCGGTATAGTTGCTGTACTCGCCCTCGATCAGATCCAGCACGCCTTGTGCGGTATTGACGGCGGTGCCGTCGACGGTGACCGAGTTGGTGATCTTGGATTTCATGGGGGCATTGGGCCATGAAAAATAATCCATTCCTGCATTCCATTGCAGGGAGTTTCCCTCGGTTTTGGATTTGACGACGGCGCCCGTATCATCAACGATACGGACATAGGCCGTGGCACCGGCGTTGCCGATCTTAGCTGCCGAGAAGCCGATCGAGATGACGTTGCTTTCGATCACGGTGGCATCGGTCATGGTGACGGCATCGGCTGCCCGGACGGTGGTACGGACAAAAACCGAAAGTCCGAGCAACAATACGGCGCTCAACACGGCGGCGGTGATCCGTTGTGTCAGTTTCATAATGCTTCCTCCTAATCGTATTATAACATGGGTTGCCGATTTTTTCTCTTGTTTTTAGTTTACTGGACAAAACCATAGTAAAAAATAGAGAAAAGCCGTGCAGATATGGACAAAAGCACGAAAATTGGATTTGATACCGGTTTTCGGTTTTGGTTTCGCATATTTCTCTTGAAAAAACAGGAAAAAAGAGATATAATGATACTGTATGTGTAATAACAATAAATTTACGATAGGAGAACTTACCATGGCTTACAACAAGAAAACTGTGGAAGACGTATGCGTCAAGGGCAAAAAGGTACTGGTACGCTGCGACTTCAATGTCCCCCTCAAGAACGGCGTGATTACCGACGAGAACCGTATCAACGCCGCCATGCCCACCATTGAATATCTGGTAAACAACGGTGCGCAGGTTATTCTGTGCTCCCATATGGGCAAGCCCAAGGGCGAACCCAAGCCCGAACTGTCGCTGGCTCCCGTGGCCAAGCGTCTGAGTGAGAAGCTGGGCAAAGAGGTCGTTTTTGCCGCCGATGCCAATGTGGTTGGGGAAAACGCCAAGGCCGCTGTGGCCGCCATGAAAGACGGCGATGTGGTACTTCTTGAAAATACCCGCTATCGCGCCGAGGAGACCAAGAACGGCGAGGCGCTGTCGGCGGAACTTGGTTCTCTGGCTGAGATCTTTGTTAACGATGCCTTCGGTACCGCCCATCGCGCTCACTGCTCGACGGTGGGTGTCGTTTCCCATGTAGATCAGGCCGTAGCCGGCTATCTGATCGGCAAAGAATTGGAGTATCTGGGCAATGCCGTAGACGCTCCCGTTCGTCCTTTCGTCACCATTCTGGGCGGCGCTAAGGTGGCCGACAAACTGACCGTTATTGAAAATCTGCTCAACAAGGCCGACACCCTCATCATCGGCGGCGGTATGGCTTACACCTTCTTGGCCGCTAAGGGCTATACGGTTGGTACTTCCCTGCTGGATGAGACCAAGATCGACTATTGCCGCGACATGATGAAGAAGGCCGAGGAGAAGGGCGTAAAACTCCTGCTCCCCGTTGACTGCACCATTGCCAAGAACTTCCCCGATCCCATCGACGGCGAGATCGAAGTAGAGATCGTGGATGCCGATAAGATTCCGGCCGATATGATGAGTTTGGATATCGGTCCCAAGACAGCGGCTCTGTATGCCGAGGCGGTGAAGTCGGCTAAGACGGTTGTATGGAACGGCCCGATGGGCGTGTTTGAGAACCCGACGCTGGCCAAGGGTACCATGGCAGTGGCCAAGGCGATGGCCGAGACCGATGCCGTTACCGTGATCGGCGGCGGCGATAGCGCGGCGGCTGTGAACATCCTCGGCTTTGGCGATAAGATGACCCACATTTCGACCGGCGGCGGCGCTTCTCTCGAATTCCTCGAGGGTAAGGAACTGCCCGGTATTGCCGCATTGGATTGAGCTGATCCGAACACGAACCGCCTTTTGGCGGCTCTTGTTTGGTGAATTTCAGCTTATCAGCCTTGAAAGGCGCCAGCCTTCCCGCGGCTTCTGCACCAAAATTCACTCAAAAAGTTCACGCCAAAAGGTGCTTGCAGTTTTTGCTAAGCAGATTTTGGCTAAGACACGAAAACGCTCGATGGACATTACTGCTTGTAAGTCCGAGAACGTTGACAAAGTATTGGACAAAATCGGCAAGCAAAAACCGATTTGTGTCCGAATCAACTCAATCCTAGATAAGGAGTAATCAACATGAATAAGTTAAAGAGAAGAACGGTTATTGCCGGAAACTGGAAGATGAACAACACCCCCTCTCAGGCTTTGAAGCTGATTGAGGAGTTAAAGCCGCTGGTGGCGGGCGCTGACTGCGATGTCGTTGTTTGCGTGCCTTACGTGGATCTGCTGGTGGTCATTGCCGCCTGCAAGGATTCCAACATTAAGGTTGGGGCGCAGAACCTGCATTTTGAGCCCAAGGGTGCCTACACCGGTGAAGTGAGCGCCGATATGCTCAAAGAGATCGGAGCCGAGTATGTAGTCATCGGTCACTCGGAGCGCCGTGAATATTTCGGCGAGACCGACGAGACGGTCAACAAGAAAGTACATGCCGCTCTGAATGCCGGCATCACCCCCATTCTCTGCTGTGGCGAGTCCCTCTCCCAGCGTGAGGACGGCGTGACCGGTGAATGGGTGCGTTCCCAAATCAAGATTGCCTTGAAAGGCATTACTGCCGCTCAGGTAAAGAATATCATTATCGCTTATGAGCCCATCTGGGCCATCGGCACCGGCAAGACGGCCACGTCCGATCAGGCTGACGAGGTCTGCGGCATCATCCGTCAGGTTCTTGCTGAGTTGTACGATGCCGATACGGCCGAGTCGGTGACCATTCAGTACGGCGGTTCGATGAACGCCGGCAACTGCGCCGAACTGCTGAGCAAGTATCACGTAGACGGCGGTCTGATCGGCGGCGCCTCTCTCAAGGCTCCCGATTTTTCCACCATCGTGTCGGCCGGCAGCCGCTGAGGTGACACATGAGACCCTTAATGCTGATGATTCTGGATGGGTTTGCCATCACCGACCCCTCCAAACATAACGCCATTGCCAACGCCCGCACCCCGCATCTGGATACCCTTTTTTCCTCCTGCGCTCAGACTTTGCTGGGCGCATCGGGGATGTCGGTGGGACTTCCCGACGGGCAGATGGGCAATTCCGAGGTTGGGCATACCAACATCGGTGCCGGCCGCATCGTCTATCAGGAACTGACCCGTATCACCAAAGCGGTACAAGACGGCGATTTCTTTGAGAACGAAGCGCTGTGTGCCGCGATGGATGCCTGCATCAAGAACGACAGTGCTCTGCATTTAGCGGGGCTTCTCTCCGACGGTGGGGTTCATTCTCACAACTCGCATCTGTATGCTCTGTTGGAGATGGCCAAGCGCCGCGGACTTTCCAAGGTCTACGTGCACGCCATTCTGGACGGGCGCGATGTGCCGCCCGATTCGGGGCTTGGCTTTGTCAAGGAATTGATGGCCAAGTGCGAAGAGATCGGTGTAGGCCGGATCGCCACCGTGATGGGACGTTACTACGCCATGGACCGCGACAACCGTTGGGAGCGTGTGGTCAAGGCCTATGATGCCATAGCCTGCGGCGAGGGCGTTCAGGCGGCTTGTCCGATCTGCGCGGTAGAAAATTCTTACAAGGACGGCGTACTGGACGAGTTTGTGGTGCCCTGCGTCATTGACGGTGGTGCTCCCGTTGCTGACGGGGACAGCATCATTTATTTCAACTTCCGTCCCGACCGCGCCCGTGAGATCACCCGCACCTTTGTCGATCCCGATTTCAGCGGGTTTGAGCGCAAGGGTGGTCAAAAGAAGGTCAATTATGTTTGCATGACCCAGTATGATGCGGCCATGCCGAATGTCGAGGTGGCATTCAAACCGCAGAGCCTGACTAATACCTTAGGCGAGTATCTCTCTAAACTTGGCAAGAAGCAGTTGCGCATTGCCGAGACCGAGAAGTACGCCCATGTCACCTTCTTCTTCAACGGTGGCCGTGAGGAGGCCTACGAGGGTGAGGATCGGATTCTGGTTGCCTCTCCCAAGGTGGCTACCTATGATATGCAACCCGAAATGAGTGCCCCTGAGGTGACCGACAAGGTGATTGAGGCGATCCAAGCTGACAAGTACGATGTGATCATTCTCAACTTTGCCAACTGTGACATGGTGGGACACACGGGCGTATACGATGCCGCGGTGGCTGCAGTAGAAGCCGTAGACGGTTGCGTGGGTCGCATCGTTGAGGCGATGCTGGATGCCAAGGGCACGATCCTGCTGACGGCCGACCATGGCAACGCCGACAAGATGGCCGAAGAGACGGGCGAGATCTTCACGGCACATACAACCAATCCCGTTCCGTTACTGCTCATTAACGAGTACGGTTCCCTCAAAGACGGCGGTGTGTTGGCCGATCTGGCACCCACCATGCTGGACTTGATGGGCCTGCCTCAACCGGAAGAAATGACCGGCAAGAGTTTGTTGGTGCGGTAAACCACACCAACAAAATGAAGAATGAATAATGAATAGTGAATAGTTTCGGTAGGAAGCTTCGCTTCCTTTTATATAAAAAGAAACCGCAGGTTTCCTCCGACACCTCTTCACTCTTACCTCTTACCTATTACCTGCCTTGAAAGGAGTTATATCGTTATGAAGAAAGTTAGAAAGGCTGTCATTCCCGCCGCCGGATACGGCACGCGGATGTTGCCGCTCACCAAGGCTCTTCCCAAGGAAATGGTACCGATCGTAGACAAGCCGTCCATTCAGTACATTGCCGAAGAGGCGGTGGCATCGGGCATTACCGATATTTTAATTATCGTATCTCGCGGCAAGGAACTGATTGAGAATCACTTTGACCGTTTGCCCGAACTGGAGTCCAATCTGGCCGCCAAGGGCAAGAATAAGGAATTGGAACAGTTGCTCGGCATTGCGGGCATGGCCAATTTCTATTTCATCCGCCAAAAAGAGATGCGCGGGTTGGGGCACGCGGTGTCCTGCGCCCGTTCCTTTACGGGGGATGAACCTTTTGCGGTTCTGTACGGAGATGACGTGATCGTAGGCGAGCCGCCGGTCTGTAAGCAGTTGATCGACGCCTATGAGGCTACCGGCAAGGGCGTTTGCGGCATTAAGGAAGTGCCTGCCGAACAGGTTTCCCGCTACAGTTCGATGAAGATCGAGCCGATGGCTCAGGATCGCTGGTTTCACGTGACCGACATGATCGAGAAGCCGGCACCCGGGCAGGAGTTTTCGCTCTATTCCATTTTAGGACGGGTAGTGCTTCCGCCTGAGATCTATGGAATTTTGGATCATACCGCGCCCGGTGCGGGCGGCGAGATCCAGCTGACCGATGCCATGCGTACACTGGCCGTGACCCAAGGCATGACGGGTGTAGACTTTATCGGCACCCGCTACGACATGGGCAACAAGCTGGAAGTGGCCAAGGCGGGCGTGGAGATGGCGATGAAACACCCCGAGATCGGCGAAGAATTTACGGCATATCTGAAAACACTCTTGACAAAATAATTTTTTTCGGTATAATATATCTGTTAATCCTTGCTCCTACGGGAGCCAAAAGTCCAAAAGGAGGTGCAATACAACATGGAAAAGACCCTGAACGCTTATGAATTGATGTATGTCATCGATGCGCTCAAGACCGAGGAGGAAACCGCTGCTCTGGTGCAGAAATTCTCCGATCTGATCGCAAAGCACGGCGAGGTCGAGTCTGTGGACGAGTGGGGCAAGCGCCGCTTGGCCTATGAGATCGATCACAAGACCGAAGGCTATTATGTTCTGGTCAACTTCAAGTCGGATGCCGATTTCCCTGCCGAGCTCAATCGTGTTATGGGTATCACCGACGGAATCCTGCGTTGCATGGTTATTCGCAAGTAAGGAGGAAGAAAAAATGGCTAATCTCAACAAAGTGATGCTTATCGGTCGTCTGGCAGCAGACCCCGAACTGCGTCGCACCCAAAGCGATTTGGCCGTGACCTCTTTCTCTGTGGCCGTGAACCGTCCCTACAGAAAGGATCAGTCCCAGCAAGCCGTTGATTTTATCGACGTCGTTGCTTGGCGCAACCAGGCCGAATTCGTGACCAAGTATTTCAAAAAAGGCTCTGCCATCTTCGTTTCCGGTTCCCTTCAGGTTCGTCCCTGGAAGGATAAAGACGGCAACAACCGCCGTTCGGTCGAAGTGATTGCAGACGACATTCAGTTCGTAGATTCCAAGAAGGATAGCGGTGCCGCTGCTGCGCCTGCTGCTCCCTCCTTCTCCACCGGCGCTCCCTCCGATTTTGAGGAGATGACCGGCGAAGACGAACTGCCGTTCTAACGATTATTTAGGAGGATACATTCCATGGAAAGACCGGCTAGACCCATCAAAAAGGGCAGACGCAAGGTTTGCCAGTTCTGCGTTGATAAGGTCGAATATATCGATTACAAGGATATCGCTAAGCTGCGTAAGTACATGTCCGAGCGCGCCAAGATTCTTCCCAAGCGTGCTACCGGTACCTGCGCTAAGCATCAGCGTATGCTGACCGAGGCCATCAAGCGTGCCCGTCAGGTCGCTCTCCTGCCCTATATTTCTGACTAACGAAAGCAGATAGAAATCCCGCACCCAAACATGGGTGCGGGATTTTTTTACATAATCAGCAGGCGGCAATTCTCGGTGATTTCCTCTCCCGCAATGCCGTTATCCTTGCGGATGCGATCGGGCGATACCCGATATTTTTTTGCAATATCCCACACCGCCTCGCCTTTGTCGGCAAAGTAGACGGTGACGGGATAGCGAGTCACGGGCGGCAAAGGCTTTCCTTCGTCGGGCGTGGCGGCTGACAAGCACTCACACATCGCATCCTGCCACAAAGTTAATTCATACCGCAAGGTCAGGCGCACGCCATCCCCCGTGGGCAGAGCGGACCAGACACAGGCATGCACCGTTGCCCGACCCTGTCCGTTGTGCGGCAGGGTGGCGGTGAGCGGCATGGTTAGCTCCCGCGAACGGATATGCCCGCTCTCCTCCAACATCAGCAGCGAAAGGGTACATTCGCCCGCCATGGACAATTTTCCGTCGCCGACCTTAGCCTCCAGATCAGACAGCGCGGCCGAGGCCTCCAGTATGACACCGCCCTCGCCGTCCTCGGCAATGGGCAGATGCACCTCGACACGGCCGCGGTGACGCCCCTGTCCGGTGACCAGTTCAACCGAATCGCGCGACACGTCCAGCGCATGGGTAGCACTAAAGGCGTCACAGATCAGATCGCAGGTACGGGTCTCGGTAGCACAGGCAAGGATGGCCAGATCGATCTCATACCCCAGCCGTCCGTGACTGCCGTCGATCGTTTCACCGACCTCGACATCGACCGCACAGACCTGTATGCGCACCTCACAGTCGACCGTTTCTCCGCAGGGCAGATCAAGAAGTTGGGACATGGGGAAGGTATAACAGGCGATGCCCACATCGTCGTCCCTGGTGACATAGAGGGTACGCACCGACAATTCGCCTTTCACCAGCGTTTTGCCGCCGGCGCCGGCCAGTTCGGTTACGGCAGCCGACACCTGTGTATCCAAAGCGGCCACCGGTAAACGGTCACACTCTCCTGTTTCGCTCAGATGCGTCTTACGGGCAGCATGCCCGATCAAACACCGTCCCTGCATGCTCCGCACGAGATAATGCATGCCCTCACAGGGGGCGGGACCGCCCAATTCCCGCTCGCCGTCCACCGTGAGGGTGACGGGCAGAGCGATCTTGAAGGATACCCGTCGTGCCGAGGTGAGCCGACAGGTCACGCTCATGCGGCCGACATAGGCATCGGCGTGTCCCGAACAGCCCTCAGGCAGAGAAAACGAGTGGGTAAAAGGAGCGGTAGTTTGATAGGAGCACAGCCCCTTTTCGTCCTCGGTCTGATACAGCAGCGTGACCGATGCCTCGCCACTGACCTGCACGACACCCTCCTGTTCCTTCACTTCTTTGATCCATGCATAACCCGCCGTTCTCACCACGCGCAGGATGGGGGGATAGTAATCGGGCAAGGCCGCCGCCTGCTCACAAATCACCTGTGCACAATCCCTGTGCCGCCGGCTCCATATCTTCATATCGGTACCTCATTTCCTTTTTTGTACCATGATATGAGAGAGCGGCAGGGATTATGCCCTGCCGCTTCATTCTTATGTAAATTTAAATATCTTCTTGAGTATGCTTTTCATAAAGGGTTTGGGTCGAACGACAACGATCTTCATGCGATCACCTCAAAAACAGAATTCCGGCCAGCAATAAGATCAAGGCCAGCACCAAGATGATGAGCGTATCCGGAATGATGATCGACACGATAATCCCCACCGATATGCCCACCATCAACAGCCCGATCGGCGACTGTTTTCTCTTTTTCATGCGCTCACCTCCTAATGCCAGTATATGCAGCGGCAGAGGTTTGGTGCTATTATCCGATGTGACAGACAGTCCCCACAAACAGCGGTGTATCTCCCATGCCCGTAATGATAAAAAGGAAGGGGCGATCGACACGTAACTCGGTCGGTTCGGGCGGCAGAGCCGAGCCGCAATAATGCAACTCGGTCAATGCGGCGGCGGTGACGCCCTCTTCGTCGATGGCCACCCGCACATCCTGCGTGGCGCTTGACAAAAAACCATCCTCAGCGGTCAGCGGCGACAGGTCGGCCTGATGGCTGAACACCGTTTTTACACCCATTTGTTTGAGCGCATCGGTTAGATCGATTTTTGATGATACATCAAATTTCGGCAGGTGCAGATCGACATACTCGGTCTCCCACGGTTGCTCGCGCAGCAATATCTCGCTGACGATGTCCCGATCCAGCAGATCGGACAGTTCGTCGTTCGGGAGAATAAACATCATCTCGCCACCCTCGGCGATCGCCATCGACAGCGCGGTATAGTCACGCTCACGGATGACGCTTTGCCATGAAGTCTGACGCATAAAGTCGACCGTTTGCTCACCATTGACACCATAAAAGATATCGGGTGCCGTCTGCTCAGGCATAAACTCGCTCGACCAGCGCCCGGCCAAATAGACGGTCGAAAGCAGCGATACCACCGTCTGCTCGTCAAATCTCTTATCGGCCACCGCATCCGCCAACAGATCGCCTGTTTTCCGGTTGATCCATTGACGCATATAGGCATCATAGGCGGGCGAGCCCATTTGTCCGGCAAATACGTCGGCAAAATAGTCCTGCGCCAGCCGTGAGACCGTCTGCTCGCTGTAGGGCGCACCCTCGCGCAACCACAGCGAATTGGCCAGCAGACTGGTATAGGCGCCGTTATCCTGGTAATTCATATTCCACAACGTTTGGGTCTGCGCGCGAAGCGATTCCAAATCGGTCTCCCCTAACAGGGTCATGATCTCCGTGCGGGTCGCCCCGTTGGACGATTCGGCCAGCATCCCCAGCGCCAGATACAGACTCAGCGGCGAATAGATGCCGTTCTCCTGCGCGTTGAGCAAGATATCCATCCGGTCGGCAAAGGCGATCGCCGACACCGACGGCTCGCTGCTGATCCATGAGCGGCGCTCCTCGTAATAGTCCTCATCTCCCACCTGTGCCCGCTCCGGATAGACGGCCGCACCCAACTGTGCCGCCAACGCTGTGACCGGCGGCGCGGGATCCTCCGACGGATAAGGCAAGACCGACCGCCAAGGCGCGGCGACCAGCCCGATGACCAGCACCAGCACGGCGGCGGTTGCTACCCAGATCGGCCAACGGCGGCGAACCTGCAGAGCCTGTCCGATCATGTTCTCATTGATACCGCCGACGGCATCGTATAATTCTTCTTTTTTCATAGGTCAAATCCTTCCTCTATTAGAAACTCGCGCAGAGCGGCACGCAAACGAAACAAGTCAATCTTGATCTTAGCCTGGCTCACACCCAGCCGCTTGGCGATGGTTGCCATATCCATATTGTAAAAGTAGCGCAGTAAAAAGGCGGCACGGCGCATGCGCGACTGCACCTGCAAAAAGCGTTCGAGTGTCGCCGTTAGGGCGCGCAGGTCGACCGCCTCAACGGTATCGTCCCGCCCGCAGATCTCACCCAGTTCCTCTAAGGAAAGCGGCCTCTGTTTACGTGCGCGCAATCGGTCGATGGCGCTGTGACGCACCAGCCTCGCCAGATATCCGCCCAGATTGCTCGGCCGTTGCGGCGGAATACTGTTCCACGCCTTATAGTAGCCGTCACTTTCGCACTCTTCACTCTCCTCGACGTCACCCAATAGCCGCCACGCCAAGCCGCGCAACATAGAACCGTATTTGATGCGCGAGTACTCGATCGCCTCTTCTTTGCGCGCCAAATATAACGCAACGATCCTCTGATCTTCCATCTCTTCACCCCTTTCACTTATATTCCCGTAAAAAAATGGGTGCGGTTACAAAAATTTCTATTGCCCCCCAATGACTTCCCTTTCCTAATATGCATAAGAAAAAAGAGGCCGAAGCCTCTTTTTTTATTGACCCAATTCGGTCCAGACCTGATTGTATAGTTCGTTGATGTTGTCGGGCAGGACGATATACAGTTCGTTCTTGGCCATCAGTTCTTCACTGGGATAGACGGCCATATCGCTCCCCTCCGCCTCCAATAACTTAAAGGTTTCGGCGTTGGGGGTGTATCCGCAGACTTCCTCGACGTTGCGTTTGTTCGACTCGGCCTCCAGCATGAAGTTGATATACTGATGGGCGGCATCGACATTTTGCGCACAGGTCGGAATACACATGGCATCGACATAGAAGTTACTGCCCTCCTGCGGAATGGCAAAGGCCAGTTTGTCATTGGACTGCATCATAACCATGGCATCGCCTGAATAATAGGCACCCATCGCGGCCGACTCGCCCTCTAACTTGTTATACATCTGATCGTTGAAATAGCCTTGCAGGATGGATTTCTGCTTCTTCAATTCACTACCTGCACCCAAGATCTCGGCCTCGGTGGTCGAGTTGATGGAGTAGCCGAGTTTCTTCAAGGCAATGGCCACCGCATCACGCTGGTTACCGATCATGAGGATATTGCCCTCATACTGGCTATCCCACAGAATGTCCCAACTGGTTACTTCCTCTTTGACCATTTCGGTATTGTAGATAATGCCCACCACGCCCCACAGATAGGGCACGCTGTACGCATTTTCGGCATCATAGGGGAGATTCTTGAAGGTGTCCATAATATTGGCATAGTTGGGGATCTTGCTCATGTCCAGTTTCCGGAGCATATCCTCTTTGAGCATCTTGCCCACCATATAGTCCGACGGAATGACCACGTCATAATGGACGTTGCCGCCCTTTAACAGGGCGTACATTGACTCGTTGGTATCAAAGGTATCATACACCACGCGGATGCCTGTTTTGGCGGTAAATTCATCGTTGAGGGTGGTATCCATATACTCGCCCGCATTATAGACATAAAGCACTTCCCCGCTTCCGCCGCAACCGGCCAGAGGGATAAGAGCCAAAACAGCAATCAGGACAAGGGCAACAATTTTTTTCATCGACGTTCCTCCGTTTTCTTCTTCGGTGTTCTGCGCACATTGACCACGATCAACAACAGCAGAACGGTAATAAACATAATGGTAGAGAGCGCATTGATCTTGGGTGTGATCTTGCGCTTGGTCATGGCATAGACGATCAGCGGCAGGGTTCTCGTGCCCGTGCCGGCCGTAAAATACGAGATGATAAAATCATCGATCGACATGGTAAAGGCCATGATCAGCCCCGTAAAGACACCGGGCATGATCTCGGGCAGCACCACCTTGCCCACCGCCGTTAAGGGACGGGCGCCCAGATCCAGCGCCGCTTCATAGGTAGACATGTTGAGCTGGCGCAATTTCGGCATGACCGACAAAATGACATAGGGGATATTAAAGGTGATATGGGAAATGCACAGGGTCATCAGTCCAAAGGGTAATTGCAACAGGCCGTAGACCAGCATCAGTGAAATACCCGTTAAAATATCGGGGTTGAGCACGGGCAGGTAGGTGGCGTTCATGATCCAGCCTCGGGTCGATTTCTTCATGCCGAAGATGCCGATGGCGGCCATGGTACCGATCACGGTAGAGGCCACAGCTGAGATGCCGCCGACCAGCACCGTGTTCCACAATGCTTGCATAATATCCCGATCGCGGAACAGTTCCTGATACCAGCGAAGAGAGAAGCCCTGCCAGACCGTCTGGGAATTGCCCTGATTAAAGGAGAAGACGATCAGCATCAAAATAGGCGCATACAACAAGATAAAGACAAAGGCCATAATGACACGGCAGAGGGTTTTATTCATCCTAAAATGCCCTCCTTCGTTTCCTCATCCATCCCTCGCATACAAAACAGTGAGATGAGGATGATGACCATCATCACCAACGAGATGGCACTGCCGACACCGGGGTTATAGGTGTTGCCTAAGAACTGCATCTCGATATAGTCACCGATGAGCATGAACATACCGCCGCCGAGCATCTTGGAAATAATAAAGGTGGACACGGCGGGCATAAAGGTCATAATAATGCCGCTCATGACCCCCGGCATTGACAGGGGCAAAACCACCTTGCGGAAGACCTGCGGAGGTGTGGCACCCAGATCCTCTGCCGCCTGAATGACATTGCGCTCGATCTTGATCAGTATGGTATAAATGGGCAAGATCATAAAAGGCAGATAGTTATAGACCATGCCCAAGAGCACCGCAAATTGGGTATTGATGATCTCGATCTTAGGGATGCCGACCAGTCCCAACAATTGATTGAGCAGACCGTTGACATCAATGATATTGATCAGCGAATAGGTGCGAAGCAAAAAGTTCATCCACATGGGCAGGATCAGCAATAGAAGCATCATCGGTTGACGGTGCTTTTTCATGTGCGCCACGGCGTAGGCTACGGGGTAGCCCAACAACAGACAAATGGCACAGGAGAGCAGCGCCAGCCAGAAGGAGCGCAGAAAGATACCGCCCAGATCCACTAACGTGGAGAAATTATTGAGAGTAAATTGGCCGTTGGTATCGGTAAAGGCGTTGACGATGACCAGCACCAGCGGCACAAGGATGAACAGGATCATCCATACCAGATAGGGAGCCGCCAGTCCTTTATTCTTCACTCGCCAGCACCTCCTGAATCCGTTCCTGAATATCGGTCTGCATCTTATGCATAACATGGATGCCGTCGGGCTCGATACACAAGCCCACCTCGGCGCCCTCGACGGGAGCAACGGTGGAACGGATCTGCCATTTATAACCGCCCGAATCGACGGTAATGACATAATGCATCCCCATAAAGACGACCGACTCGACGACACCGATGATCATGCCGTCTTCGGGCTTGGTGACCAGAATATCCTCAGGGCGGATGACAACATCCACCGTTTCGTTGACTTCAAAGCCGCGATCCACACACTTGAAGATACGACCCGAAAATTCAACCTTTTCATCGCCCAGCATATGCCCGTCAATGATATTGCTCTCACCGATAAAGTGGGCAACAAAGGCGTTATTGGGTTCGTTATAGATATCGGTAGGGGTGCCGATCTGCTGAATGACGCCCTTGTTCATAACGACAACGGTGTCGGACATGGTCAGCGCCTCTTCCTGATCGTGGGTAACGTAGATAAAGGTAATGCCCGTCTGCTTCTGGATGCGCTTGAGTTCCACCTGCAACTCTTTGCGCAGTTTCAGATCCAGCGCGCCCAGCGGCTCATCCAATAATAACACACGGGGGGAATTGACCAAGGCGCGGGCGATGGCCACACGCTGTTGCTGACCGCCCGAAAGGGAGTCCACGCTTCGTTTCTCGAAGCCTTCCAATCCAACCAGACGGAGCATATCGGTAGCCAAGGCATTGATCTTATCCTTGGGCAGTTTTTTGAGTTTCAGTCCAAACGATACGTTTTCAATAACGTTGAGATGAGGGAACAGGGAGTATTTCTGGAATACGGTATTGACGTTGCGCTTATGGGGCGGGAGTTTGGTAATATCCTCGTCATCGAAGTATACCACGCCTTCATCGGGCTGAGCAAAACCGCCGATAATACGAAGCGTCGTCGTTTTTCCGCAACCGGACGGACCGAGCAGGGTCACAAATTCCTTGTCCTTTATGGTCAAGTTCAAATCATCCAAAATAATCTCATCATCAAAGGAGATGCTGATATGTTCCAGGCGAATGATATCGCCCGATTTGGTCTGTTCGTGATCCATGATCCGACCCTCCTTAAAAAAATTGCCTGCCCCGGTACGGATGGTTTTTAACATTTCCGTATAGGGCAAGCCTTTTCTACTATTAATATAATGAAAATATCGCAATTTGTCAAGTAAAATTTTGCACAGCAAAATCAGATTTGCACCGTCTTGCCCGCACACTCCAGTTCACTCTTAAAATCAAATACCACTTTATAGGCTTTGAGCGAATATCCACCCCTGCCGCCGCCGTATTTGGCGTCGCCTGCCAAGGGGAAACCCGCATGGGCAAAGGCGGCACGGATCTGGTGGGGGCGTCCCGTGTGCAACTCGACCTCGACCAAGGATTGCGCCCCTTTCTTCAGCAATCGATAGCCGGTGCGGATGGGTCTTGCGCCTTGACGCGGAGCATCGAATACCGTTACCTTATTGGTCTTTTCGTCCTTGCGTAAATAGGCCGTCAGTTCTCCCTGCTCGGCGGGCGGGGCGCCCATAACGGTACAAACGTAATACTTTTTGACCTGCCGCAAACGGATGCGCTCATCCATCTCCCGCAAAGCGGCGGCCGTTTTGGCGGCGATAACCAAACCCTCGGTATTGCGGTCGAGCCGATTGCACAAGGCCGGCACAAAGGAGCGCTCGGCGTTGGGGTCATATTCTCCCGTTTTTGTCAGATGTGCCACCCATCGCGCCGCCAGACTGTCGCCCGACGGGGCGTGGGATAATAGTCCTGCCTCCTTGCAGAGAACGGCGATCTGGCTGTCCTCATAAACGATCTCAACCGCCCCGTCAAAGGATACCGTTTCCCGTTTATGCTCGAAAAATTCGTCGTTAATATAGAGGGCAAGTATACTCCCCTCGCCCAGCATTTCGGCGCCTTTGGCACGCACGCCGTCTAAACGGATGCGCTTTTTGCGCAGGTACTTATAGACCAGCGAGGACGGCATACCAAAACTCTTCATCAGGTACTTGTCCAGCCGTTGCCCCGCGTCATTTTTTGTGATCGTAATTTCTTTCATATTTTCATTGTATCATATTCTTTCGCTACTTGCAAA